>JBAXWO010000729.1:0-1864 GCA_037128375.1 bacterium | reverse complement strand
GTAGAGGCTCAACATCCGGCTGATGCTGGAGTAGGAGGCCGCCACATGCGTCCACTCGCCTCCAACCGGGATCACCCCGCCCCTCACCATATTGGCGGTTCCGGAGGGCCTCACGAAGCCGGCGTACGGCCGCAATCCGCCGCTTCCGTTGGTCTCCAGGCCGACCACGTAGTTCAGCGCATACCCCCCCCCGGCCAGATTGGCCACAGCGCGACGCACAAGAACTCCCGCCCCGCCCACCACGTCGGACGGTTTCACCCAAGCCTCCAGGGTCCAGTCCTTCAACCTCTGCTTAAGCGCGGTCGGCACTTCCAGGTAGTCGCCATGATCGCCGCCAAACGACACGGCCAGGGAATGTGCGGGATCGGTTGGATCTACCGGACTGGTCCCCGCCGCCGCCTCCTCGCCATCGGAAAGTCCATCATCGTCCGTGTCAACCCTATCCGGGCGGGACTGGAGTTCCTGTTCGATGATGTTCTCCAACCCGTCGTCATCACGGTCCTCCTCAACGTCGTAGACCCAGTTGCCGTCGGAATCCTCACGGCGGGGATTGGTGCCCGCCCAATACTCATAGAGGTTCACAAGCCCGTCGCCATCCGGGTCGCCCTGCGGCCCCCCAAAACCGTCCCGTGCTCCCTCATAGGATTCATTGATGACGCCGTTATCCCAGGGATCGAGGGCATTGACCAACTCCCAGGCGTCGGGCATGCCATCGCCATCGGCGTCATCCGCGCCGCGCTTGTCAATCCCGAATACCGGCGCGGCATCGTTGGTGACCCACGTGAACCCATTGGTAGGCAACGCGTAGCCATGGTCGCCGAACCCGTACTCCTCACAGGTCGCCCCGATCAATCCAGTCTTGGCGCGGCGCGAAAAATCCTCGACCGTCGCCCCACCATCGTCGAACCGATAATAGGCGAGGAGGCTGTTGCGCGAAAACACCCCGTCACCATCCTTGTCGTTCCATCGGACGTTGGAGACCGGCGTGCCGGCCAGGCCTTCCACAAGGGAGGCGTCGCGCATCAGCAACACGTCGCGTGTGGCATTGTACTGCCGGTCGCCATTGTCGATCCAGAAGTAGGCCCGATCCGCCGACTGGCACACATTCGACAACGCGACTCCGGGTTCCCCATCGAAGAGCGAGCCTCCGTTGACGATCACCGAATCGGCATGGGTGTAGTACTGGGGGGACTCGAGATCCACCCACACGTCGTCACCGTTTGAAGCGGGAACCAGTTTGCGAGCAAACTCCGCAATCTGGGACTGGCTGCGCGCCACCCCCCAAATCCTGACCTCATCGATCATCAGGCGGTTGGTAAACGACCCGTCCGGCGACGCCGCTAACGCCAGCACATTGGTGGCCGGGAACATCAGCGTCGATGAAGACTCTGCCTTCTGGGCCAGCGCGGCATACAGCACGCCATCGATGTAGAGGCCAGATCCGTTATTCAAATAATCCCACACGGCGGCAAGGTGGACCCATTGGTTCGTTGGCAGTGCGTTCGCCTTCACCGTGTACAACACAGGCATGGAACCCGGGCTGTGCGACATTAAAACCGGAATGTTATTGGATAACGAGAGCCGGTAGACGGTCAATCCCACGCCTTCGGCGGCCGTCTGATAACAGAAAAGATCGCCGTTGAGATTGGCGCTCAACAACTTGACCTGGCATTCCAGCGTCCAATCACGCCGCTGCAAATCCTCGCGCACTCCCGCAGGAGTAAACTTCCGCTCTCCGACCAGCGCCTTCTCGGGATCGGGGATCAGGATACCTGCGGCGTGAGTAATCAGGATCGATTTCGGAAGGAACGGATCGCACGAGGACACAGGGCTTGAGGCGGCGCCAACCGTTGCATGAATCTCC
>JBAXWO010000728.1:0-1866 GCA_037128375.1 bacterium | reverse complement strand
TGGGCATCTGAGTCGGTTCCAGGACGTGGAGCGGGAGTCCCCTGTCATTCTGACCACGTCGCAACTCTTGACCACCGGCGTGGATGCGCCGACCTGCAAGAACATTGTCCTCGTACGGGTGATCAACTCGATGACGGAGTTCAAACAGATTATCGGGCGCGGGACGCGGGTGCGGGACGATTACGGCAAACTCTTTTTCAGCATTCTGGATTACACGGGATCGGCCACCCGGCTCTTCGCCGATCCTGACTTTGACGGCGACCCCATCTCTGGCGATCTCACGAAGATTGACGACAAGGGGCGCGTGGAAGAGAAGATTGTCGAACAACCCGAAGCGGTGGACCCTGGGGGAGTTGCCAAGGAAACGCCTCCCTCTTTCGATCCCGAGCCCGTCGAACGGCGGAAGTATTATTTCGACGGTGGGCAGGTGGCGATTGCGGCGCACTTGGTCTATGAACTCGACCCGGACGGGAAACAGTTGAGGGTCATGAAGTTCACCGACTACACGGGCGAGAAGGTACGGATTCTCTGGCGTAATGCGGCAGAACTGCGTGAGCAGTGGGCCGACCCTGCGCAACGCGCCGAGATTATCGAGCGGCTGGCGGATCGGGGTATTGACTTCGATGAGGTCGCGAAGGCTTCCGAGCAACCGGACGCCGACCCATTGGACTTGATATGCCACTTGGCGTTCAACGGACCGTTGCGGACCCGGCGCGAACGGGCGCAGACGTTGCGATCCGAGCGGAAGGACTTCTTCGACCAGTTCGGGCCGGCGGCGCGGCAGGTTCTGGAGGACCTCCTAGAGAAGTACACCGAGCACGGGACCGCCCAATTCGTGATCCCGGACGTTCTGGAACTGCCGCCGATCAATCTGCACGGGAACGTAATGGAGATCGCGGCCTTGTTCGGCGGGCCGGACAAGTTGCGGGTGGTTGTGAATGAACTTCAGACGCTGCTCTACGCGGCATAAGGGTGTGACGGATGGAAAAAGGTAAACGGGCAAAGCAGGAGCAGCCGCAAACCACAGCGCAGCAAATCGGGAGTCTGATTTCCTCCGCACGGAAGATCATGCGGAAGGACAAGGGACTCTCGACGGACATTGACCGCCTTCCCCTTCTCACGTGGGTGATGTTCCTCAAGTTCCTCGATGACATGGAACAGATCGAGGAATCCAAGGCCGCCATGCGTGGCGAGAAGTACCGGACGGCGATCGAAGCACCCTACCGTTGGCGGGACTGGGCGGCGAAAGAAACCGGCATTACGGGGCCGGAGTTGCTGGCGTTCATCAATCAGGATGAAGTCATGCGGCCGGACGAAACGCGCGGCGAGGGCCTGCTCAAGCACCTCCGGGGATTGCAGGGCGGTAACGGCGCGGCGCGGCGCCGCCGGGTTATTGCGACCGTCTTCAAAGACATCTCCTGCCGGATTCAGAGCGGGTACTTGCTGCGCGATGTGATCAACAAGGTGAACGGGATCCACTTCCTGGCCAAGGAAGAGGTCTTCACCCTGGGGCACCTGTACGAGACCATGCTGCGGGAAATGCGGGACGCGGCCGGTGAGAACGGCGAGTTCTACACGCCGCGGGCGGTGGTGCGGTTCATGGTCGATGCCGTGAATCCCCGACTTGGGGAGAAGATATTGGACCCGGCGTGCGGGACGGGCGGATTCCTCGTCGAGGCGTACACGCATTTGGAGAAGCAATGTAAGACGGTGGCGGATCGCCGCGCGTTGCAGGACAAGAGCCTTTGCGGCGGCGAGGCGAAGCCGTTGCCCTATCTGCTCTGCCAGATGAATTTGTTGTTGCACGGGCTGGAGGCCCCGGACATTGACTCATCGAACAGTCTTGGTGTGAAGATCACGGAGTTG
>JBAXWO010000727.1:0-1869 GCA_037128375.1 bacterium | reverse complement strand
GGGTATCCAGATCGCGCGCCGCACCGTCGCCAAATACCGCATCTTCCTCAAGATTCCCCCGTCCCATCTGCGCCGCCGGCGAAATTGAGAGAGGCTTCAGAGTTCATTCGTCCGGCAATGCCGCCGGGGCGTGATCAACCAGCGCGGGTGCCGTCACCGCCTGAAAGATCAACGTCTTGTCGGCTTCGTACACGCTGATGACAATCCCGTAGAACTCCTGTCCGCTCTTGTACTTGTAGGAGGATCCGTACGTGGAGCTGGATTTGTAGGAGGACTTGTAAATCGAGGCTTCGGGATAGTCAATCCAGACGCCCAGACCATCCACCCGGGGGATCGTGTGGCGTCTGAACAATATCTTCTCCACAGCAATCTTTCCTGTGGTTGTCTTCACATCCTTGCTGTAGTATTCGACGACAACGATGAGATTCGACAGCACCGATCCCGTTGCCACGGTCCTCAGGCCCACGCGGACCCGGCTGCTCGTGTTTCCAGACGAGCTCTTGGACGACCCGTAATAGTCGACGTTGCTGCTGCCACTCTCATCCGAAACGGACGTTATCAGGGCCGAGACATTCAGCTTCCTTCTGACCCCCATCGCGGGCGTCTGGATAAGCCGCAGGGGCTTGAACGTTTCGTTTGGCAACGCCGGAGCCTTGCCCACGTATGTCTTGACATCGCCCTCTTCCTGAAACGGTTCCAGCATTTTGCTATCAGGGGCTTTGCCGACAGGCTTGGGCGGGTCTACCTGAGGCGGCGATTCCTTTCTGCCAGGCATCGGTTTCGCGCCAGTATCCGGAAGCTCAAACTCGGCCGTCATCAGCTCGGGACTTCCCTTGACCCGTTTGATTTCGGCGTTTACGACCAGCGCCTCATCCATCTTTCCCTGCTTAGTCAGGTCTGTCTGCAGAGCCGTCAGACTGGTGATGTACTTTTGGCTGAGGGCCACGATCTTCTGATTCTTGTCCACGGCCAATTGCGCGAGACTATCCCGGAACTTCGTCTGCAGAGCCAACAGCGCCTCCCCCGACGAGAGTGCGTCGGACGGAATCCCCGGATCGGAATTCGGATTGGCATTCATCCGATCCAATTCATTCTTCACCTCCGTCCAGCCGTCCAGATCCCCGGCTTTCTGCAGCCGGACCTGAAGTTCTTTCAAGGCGGCCACATAGCTGCTGGACCCGTTCTTCGTGGCCGTGTCGTAACTGGTGATAAGAGTCTTCAGGCTTTTCTCAAAAGAGGCCTTCAAGGCCGGAACAGCGGGGATTACAACCTTATCGGACGCCGCCCAGAGCGGCAGGGCAAGCGCCAAACCCCCCAGCATCACACGCCACAACAATTTTCTCATAAGACTCTCCCCTGAGCCGATCCCTGTGACAAGAAACCGCGTTTAACGCGATAGCTATCAGCCGTGCAGCAGCACGTGTATGGTCTAAGAATGCCCCAACCGGATGATTATGTCAATCCCGGAATCCAACGCCGCCGGAGAAATACAGGGCGAGAAGCGCACGCATAAGCGGCCTGCTACCGGCCCGTCATAACCGGCGGGATCCGGCCCCGGCGGTGATTGTTCCGCTTCGGGCCCGCAAACTGGTTGCCTCACTAGGATTTGAACCTAGACAAGCAGATTCAGAATCTGCTGTGCTACCGTTACACCATGAGGCAAGAAAGACTTTTCCGGAAAGGAAAACGGCTGTTAAGATAACGAACACAGCCGGAAAAGGCAAGGGTTTTCGACAGGGTTTTCGATAAAGACAAAATCCGCCGAACCTGTCATACTGGTTGCCCATTTCAAAAAGCATCGGACCGGAAGGAGGCCAACCATGGCGGAACAGGGATTACACACGCTGGCGCTGCATGCGGGACAACAGG
>JBAXWO010000726.1:0-1877 GCA_037128375.1 bacterium | reverse complement strand
CATGACTTTCAGCACCTCGCCGACGGTTTCCGGATCCAGCGCGCTGGTCGGTTCGTCGAACAGCATGAGTTTGGGTTCGAGCACGATGGCGCGCGCGATGCCCACGCGCTGCTGCTGGCCGCCGGACAACTGCGTCGGATAGGCGCCCGCCTTGTCGGCGAGGCCGACACGCTCCAGCGCGGCTAAGCCCAGGGCCTCGGCTTCGGCAGCGCTCTCAGCCAATTCCAAGAGTGGGAGGTTCCGGCCCAGTCCTGTATGCAGTCTTCCGAGGACCGTATGTTCGCCAAACAACCAGGCCCCATTATCCTGCCTAATGAGCAACGAATTGTCAGCCGTCATGGGCTCTAAGAAAAACTTGGGCATAGCACACCTTTTTCCCGTTGAGCGGGGACCGGAATTCAGTGAAATCGATTGCCATTAGCAACGGGGTGTGCAAAAAATTCTTCCAGATTGTAGCGCTTGGTTCCCTAAGGATTCAAGTGCGATGCCCTCACATGCTTCTATTACCTAATCCCCCGGAGAATGCTATGAGCCGACTCCTGCCGAAACACTTCAGGGATGTTGTGATCAGCCTCGCCGTCCTTGGCGGCCCCTTTTTGATGGCCTCCGACAAGCACCCAAGGGTCACCCTACTTCCACTAGGTGTTGTCCCTGCGGCCACGCTTAATTCTATCATCACAGAACTTCCCAAGGCTCTTCCTGTGGATGCCAGCATAGGGGTAGCACGCGGAATCCCGGAGATGACGCGTTCGAAATACCGGCCCTCCCGCTACCGGGCAGACGACCTGCTCGAATTCCTTTCAACCCTCCCCGAGGCTAAGGGAACGCACGTGCTTGGACTATTGGAAGCGGACATCTCATGCACCAAGGGGGATTTCCCGGATTGGGGAATTTTCGGATTGGGATTTTGTCCCGGACCGACGGCCGTAGTCTCCACTTTCCGACTAAAGCGGAATGTGGGGGCTGAGAAACGAATATTCCGAATTGTTTGCACCGCCATCCATGAAACAGGACACATGCTGGGTCTGAGGCATTGCGAGGAACCTCGGTGCGTGATGCTCGACGCGGAAGGAAGCATAAACAATACTGATACGAGCACGGGACAATTGGGCCCAGGATGTCGAGCGGTCCTGGTAGCCAAGTTCGGTGAATGGTGATGCCACTTTTGGGATAAGCGAGGCGTTTGCTTGACTCATCTGATTGCCGCGACCCTTTGGCTCTGCCTCACAGTGACACCTCCTTCGGGAATTGCTGTAATCGCTAAACAAATGGGGTTTGTGAATGTTCGCGAGTTGGACCCTGACCTTATGGTTGATTTGAAGTATTCCAGTAATGACAACTTCATGAAAATGGATGTCTACGGGGATCTGAAGGAGTGCTATCTGGAACGTTCGGTTGCTGAGCGTCTGAAAAGGGCGCACACCAGCCTCAGGCAGATCGATTCGAGATACAGGTTCCTCATCTTTGACGGACTAAGACCTGTATCGGTCCAATGGATCATGTGGAAGCTAGTAAAAGGTACGCCTGACCAAGCCTATGTGGCGAATCCGGCCAGCGGCACTATCCACAATTATGGGGCTGATGTGGATTTGACCGTGGCCTTGCTACTGACTGACGGGACTGTTGTTCATCTGAACATGGGAACCCCCTACGATGCTTCGATTGAGGAAGCGCAGCCCCGCTTGGAACCCGCGCTCCTGAAGGCTGGGAGGCTCACACAAGAGCAAGTGAGTAACCGCCAATTACTACGGAGAGCCATGAACGCAGGCGGGTTTAAGGTGCTGCCGATCGAGTGGTGGCACTTCAACGCCTTCAGCCTGGCTGAGGCGAAGCGGCGAATCAAACCCCTTCAGTAAGGGATGGAATGAAGAAGAGTT
>JBAXWO010000725.1:0-1879 GCA_037128375.1 bacterium | reverse complement strand
GCTATGCAGAAATTGCAAGTGGAACTGTGTCCGGAGAGCGGACTATGTTCGATCGTGAGAGGGGGCGGAACGAAGACGGATCTGATGCCTGACGAAGTGAGTGCGTTGCGCGAAGCGGGCAACGACTTGGCGAAGGTTCGTGCCGTCGTGGCCGGGGTGGATGATGGCTTTGGGGCGGCGCTGACCGAGGATGAGTTACGGCAGCTCGCCCGGAGTGTGGGCTGAGGCGCGGTTGGCCCTGCTTGAAATTCCCATCGACAGAGTGCGGCGCAAGCCCATAGTATCTGCCCGCAATGATGGGGATGATAAGAGATATTTTGGCGCGGCGTGAGCTGCTGGCCATGCTGGTTGTCCGGAACCTCAAGATCCGCTACAAGGATTCGGCCCTGGGGTTCTTCTGGACCATGCTGGGCCCGATCCTGATGATCCTGGTTTATGCCGTTTTCCTCAGGATCCTGAGGATCCCGGTGGCCATGCCGGTGCTGGTGACGGGAATTTTCGTCTGGCAATATCTGGCGATGTGCCTAGGCGATTCGCCCAACGCGATCATTGGCAGCGCCAATCTGGTGAAAAAGGCCGCCTTTCCCCGCCTGATGCTGCCTCTGGCCATCGTTCTGGCCAACTTCGTGAACTTCCTGTTGTCCATGGTCGTGGTCGTTGTTTTTGTCCGGATTTCAGGCGAACCGTCCGGCGCCTTGACCTGGCTGCCGCTGGTTCTGGTTACCCACGTCGCGCTGTGTCTGGGGGTCAGCCTGATTCTGGCCTCGCTGAACGTGTTTTTTCGGGATGTCCAGCAGGTGATCGGGATTCTCTCGATGGCCTGGTTCTTTGTGACGCCAGTGATCTATGACGCCGGGTTGATTGCGACTGTTTCGGCCAACCCTGTCGCGCAGTTCTGGCTGAATTTCGCGTTTCATCTGAATCCGATGACGGGGCTGCTGGGCCTCTACCGGGCGAGCCTGATTGGAGCGCCTATGCCGGCGCCCTATCTGGTGATCCCTTCCCTGGCGATTGCCTGGCTGGTCTGTCTGGCGGGTGTGGGTGTGTTTATGAAACTTCAAGGGCGTTTTGCCGATGAGCTCTGACATTGCCATTCAGGTCGAGGGGGTCGGGAAGCGGTTCCGGCTGCGCCATGCGGGAACGCGGACCCTGAAATCCGTTGTCCTGGATGTATTCCGGCGCGGGGATCGTACGGCCCGTGACCTTTGGGCCCTGAAAGACATCGGTTTCACCGTCGCCCGCGGCAAGACCCTGGGGTTGATCGGAGCCAATGGCGCCGGGAAGAGCACGCTGCTGGCTTTGCTGGCGGGGACGTTGGAGCCCACCGAGGGCCGCATCGTCATGAAGGGGACCATTTCCTCACTGCTCGAATTGGGCGCGGGTTTTCATCCGGACCTGACGGGCCGGGAGAATGTGTTCCTGGCCGGTGCGATCATGGGGCTGACCCGTAACCAGATGAAAAAGCGGTTCGATGCCATTGTGGAGTTTGCCGATATCGGGCGGTTTATCGATCAACCGGTAAAGCACTATTCGTCGGGAATGTATGTGCGGCTCGGTTTCGCGGTCGCCGTTGAAGTGGATCCTGACATTCTGCTGGTGGATGAAGTCCTGGCGGTGGGCGATTCTGTTTTCCAGCGCAAGTGCCTGAAGCGCATGGCGGAGTTTCGGCGGCAGAACAAGACCATGCTGATTATTTCCCATGACCTGAACACGATCCAGTCTGTCAGCGACGAGATCCTATTCCTCGACCACGGCCGGATTCTGGGGCATGGTGCGCCCGAAGCGGTCATCGGGCAATACGAGTCCTTTTCCCGTGGGATTACGACCTCGGATTTGAAGCGGGAATGGGGGACGCGTGAAGTGGTGCTGACCGGGGCGG
>JBAXWO010000724.1:0-1880 GCA_037128375.1 bacterium | reverse complement strand
CCCTCGCCAACCTCGCCGCCCCTTCGCCGCCCGCCCCAGTCCGGGCCGCCTCAGCGTTGACACGTTCGCCGTCAGCCGCCTCCCGTTCCGCACCTTTTGCCAGCACCTGATCGCACTGCATCCCCAGTGCCTCATACTGCTCCTTAGCCCCGGCATAGTCCTTTCCCTCGAACAAGGTCCGGGCGGTGCCGGCCAGAACCTGGCAGGCTTCCTTGAGTGCCGCAAACCCTTGACCATCCGCCAGTTTAAGCACCTTGGCCAATTTCATCTCAGCGGTGCTCTTCAACGGCGCGATATCGGAGAGGGTGACGCGCGGTGGATTCGGTTGCATATCTCCATTTCCGCCCTTTGGAGGGACGACCACCGTGGCGTCCGTGTTTCTCGCCGGCTGAGTCCCGGTCGCAACGGAGGGCGACCCTCCAGAAGAAATGACAGACGGCCGTCCCGCATGCAACGCCTCGGGAGTGTCCGCAGCCTCGCGGCCCGTCGGCACAGACAGGGCCTCACGGGAACCTGTAATCGCCCAATACCCCACTGCTCCTACCACCAGCGCCGCCACCGCCAATCCCGCCCACAACCCGAGCCCCGTGTTCCCCCCGACAGAAAGTGCTGTCCGCAACTCCGTCACCGAGCCCCACCGGTCCGCAGGTTCGGGCCTCATGCATTTGACCACTACCGCATCCCACACCTTGGAACAGCCATAGAACGAGGGAACCTCCCACCGACCCTCCGGTTTCCGGCCCGTCAACATCCGGTACAACATCACGCCCAACGCATATATGTCCGTGCGGGCGGTGATCGCGCCACCCACTTTCTGTTCCGGCGCCATGTAATCATACGTTCCCAGGATCGCCCGGGCCGAGGAGGTCGGCCGGTTCGACGAGCCGGACCTGCCCAGCGTCGGCTCATCGCCAAGACTGACCGCACCCGCCATCGAAAGCGCCATCGACCGCTGAACCATCGATTGCAGGTATTCCGCGCCGATCACCTTGGCCAGTCCAAAGTCCGCCACATGCGCATGCCCACCCGCATCGAGCAGGATATTCGCCGGCTTCAAATCCCGATGCACCACCTCGTGCCCATGCGAGTACGCCAGTGCCTCGCACAACTCCAGCGCCAACGCCCGCACCCGCGCTTCAGGCAGTTTTCCATCCGCCAACTCATCCTCCAGCGTCCTCGGCGCGCCATGAGGTCCACACACGAAATCCATGGTCAGGTAATACAGTCCCTGGTCTTCGCCCGTATGGTGAACCTGAACGATGTGCTCATGCCTAAGATCCGACATCACCCGCGATTCCACGCGGAACCGATCAATGAAGTTCGTGGAAGCCGTTGCCGCACGTGGCAGAACTTTCAGGGCATAGTGCTTCTGGTTAACGACGTTTTCGACTTCGTACACCTCGCCCATGCCGCCCCGCCCCAGCAGGCGGATAATCCGGTATTGACCAAGGGTGTCGCCAGCGGCAAGGGAGGGCGCCTGCCGCTGGGCATCAGGACTGGTCTGGATCGTTTTCTTCAGGTCAAGGTCGTCCATATGATCTTCTTTCTCTGCTCATCAGCATCCCACAGGATGCCGGCTGAATGTTTTAGGCTCTGTTTTCTTGCGTTTCCACCTAATAGCCTCCAGCCTAAAATGCTACAGCCTCGGCGGCCGTATGGGACGCCAGCAATTTCAGCCCTCAGCGACTCACAACAACCCGAAAACCGACGCTGACGTTCGCATCCGCCGGATCGTAGTTGATCCGGCGCGCCGACCGGCAGTTCCTGGCATTGCGGTCCCAGGAACCGCCGCGCAACACACGGCCCAACCCCGACGAAGGACCAGTTGGGTCTGTTGCCGATCCACCGTCATAATTCCCGTACCAGTTCTGACACCATTC
>JBAXWO010000723.1:0-1884 GCA_037128375.1 bacterium | reverse complement strand
TAGTCGATCGGCATATCCAGATACCTGGCCGGCACACATCCGCCGGAGGGCCCGCCCATTTGTGCGGCTTTGAAGGTTGACCCGGCGGGGACACCGCCCCCGATTTCGTTGACCAGCTGGTTCATGGTCACGCCGATGGGGACTTCCACGAGGCCGGTGTATTTGACCTTGCCGGCCAGGGCGAATACTTTCGTGCCCGTGCTGGTGGCCGTGCCCAGTCGGGCATACTCGGCACCGCCCATCCGCAGGATGGTCGCCACGTTCGCAAGGGTTTCGACGTTATTGATGCAGGTGGGCTTGCCCCACAGGCCGCTCTGCGCCGGGAACGGCGGCCGGGGGCGCGGCATGCCGCGCTTACCCTCGATCGATATCAGCAGTGCCGTTTCCTCGCCGCAGACAAAGGCGCCCGCCCCGGCCTTGATCTTCAGGTCAAAGTTCAGGCCGGTCCCGAGGATGTTTTCGCCCAGGAGGCCCAGCTTTCTGGCTTGCGTGATAGCGATCTTCAGATGTTCGATGGCGATGGGATATTCCGCCCGCACGTAGACGTATCCATGTCGGGCGCCGATCGCATAGGCGGCGATCAGCATTCCCTCCAGGACGGCGTGGGGATCGCCCTCAACCACCGCGCGGTCCATGAAGGCACCGGGATCCCCTTCGTCGGCATTACAGATCAGGTACTTGATTTCGTCATGGCCGGCGCGCGTGGCGGCCCACTTGCGTCCCGCCGGGAAGCCCGCCCCGCCCCGGCCGCGCAGGCCGGACCTGGTGATCTCATCGATCACCGCCTGCGGCTCCATCCTGGTCAGGACGTGCTCCAGCATTTCATACGTGCCTGACGCGAGTGCCGCTTCGATACTGATGGGGTCGATCCGGCCGCACCGTTCAAGGACGATCTGTTTCTGGGCGGCGAAGAACGGGATATCCGCACGTTTCGCAATGGGGCCGCGATGATCGTTGAAGCAGAGACGTTCCACGATTCCGCCGCCCAGCAGTGTGGTGCGCACGATTTCGGGAACATCCTCGGGTTTGGCTCCCAGGTAGAGAATGCCCTCGGGGTCGATACTGATCACAGGGGCCCCGGCGCAGATGCCCTGGCATCCGGTCTTGATGAGGGCCACCTCGTGGTTTAGACCTGCGGCCGCCAGTTCCTCCTCGAAAGCGGCGTGGACTTCCAGTGCGCCCAGTGCCCGGCATCCTGTACAGCAGATCCGCACGGCTCTTTTCGGCTGCTGCTGCTGTGCCTGTCGGCGCAGGGCCCGCAGTTTGTTTATTTGGGGTGTCGTTTTGGGCATATCGGCATCTTCCCTTAGTTCGTGGTCTTCTTGCCCGGATGACTCTCCGCCATGATCTCAAGGACCTTGACGGCTTTTTCCGGCGTGAGATTCCCGTAGTACTTGTTATCGACGAGCATCACCGGCGAGAGGAAGCAGGTGCCGAGGCAGGCGACCGTTTCCAGCGAGAAACACATATCGGGGGTTGTCTGCCCGTCTTCGATGCCGAGATGCCGGATGACCGAGTCCATGATCTTGGGCGCACCGCGTACATGGCAGGCCGTTCCACGGCAGACGCGCACGGTGTGTTTTCCGTGGGGCTGCATGTGGAACTGTGAATAGAACGTGGCCACTCCGTAAAGCTTGGCGGCCGGTAGATTGCTCAGCCGTGCCAGTTCGTCCATCGCCGCCTGGGGCAGATACCCATAGTGTTCCTGAATTTCCTGCAGCGAAGTGATAATGTCCGCTTCTGCAAAGGGAACATGGGCGGCGACAATTTCCGCCACGCACGATAGATCCAGCGCTTTGTCTTCCGCCTTTTCCGTTCTTCTCACGCTATGCTTCCTTCCCTCTCCGGTATCGTGCCCGGGACAGGCCACGCACGGCCGGCCCG
>JBAXWO010000722.1:0-1886 GCA_037128375.1 bacterium | reverse complement strand
GTACGATTAGTGGTGTGGGAGGGGCGCTCCGAAAGGGGCGTCCCTATCCCGATCGGTCATCTCTGTTCCTTCTCTTCCGCTTCATTCGGATGCCCCAACGATTCGAGGTATTCAAGAGCATCGTAGTGGGTCGGTTGGTCCAAATACTTCCGCATCTGGGAACGGAATCTAAAGGCATACAGGTAGACTAGGTGAATCACCAACAGGAAGAGGATGCCGAACAATGACACCAAAACTGATCGAGACACTGGCACATTCTGTATCAACCATTCTTGCACTCTGGTTTGTGTTGCTCCTGACGCAACCCATAGCACGGCGCGCTGCACCGGAGGAAGTAAGAGCAGAACCAATATTCCTATGGTTAATTCCCACGCAATTCGTGAGAAGGATCGCTTTATCCGTCGTGCTAGTCGCATGGTTGTGGATCTCGTTCTTGTTTTCACCGAACATGGTATTCTGCGACAGAAATAGCAACCCAAAATACCACGAAGGGACTGCTATGCGACAAGCGTCGCTTTGAGGTGGACGGAATGCCCGTCCCTTGTCGGGCCAATCTATGGCAGCTCGTCCAGTTGTTTCAGCGTCTTACCGCCTTCTGTCTTCCAAGTAATGAGGCCGTTTGCGCTCCCCCCATGCACGGCAATGGCGGCAGCAGATGGACTCGAGAACTCGGCGTCCTTGGTGAAGGCCAAGAACCCATCTTTTTCCAGAAGTGTGCCATCCTTCACCAGTTGCTTTCGCTGGGCCAACACGGTCGGGTAGTTCTCAGCTGAAGGGCGTTCCTCAAGAACAGCGGTCGACCCACTAAAGATGACGAAACCATTGACCGTCCGTTGCCCGCGTGCCTCTGCTCCCTTGATCCGACAAAACAGCACACCGCCTGGTTGCGGCGGCGCGGAGGGCTGCGTAATGGGGATGAGGATATCTGAACCCAAGACTGGGAGAAGTTGGCGGATACGCGCGAGGAAGACTTCCATGTCCTCGCGGTCCGATTCGGGAAGTCTTGATCCGCCGGCTTGGTTTTGTTAAAGGGCAAATCGGCTGATCTTCGCAGCCTCAGCCAAGAGTCGACTCTCCAGATACCTCACATGGGCTTTGGTCAAGTTCTCGTCCTTGCTGACGAAGACAATGGCCGAGACCCAGAATTCCTTGGTCTTGTGCTGTTTGAGTCGATCTCTAATGATCTCAGCTTCGCCAATGTAGGCGCGAGGGGCGCCAGTCAGCGGATCACTCCCAATCAGGATGTATACGCCAGCCTTGTCGAGTTCCTCTCGCAAAAGCAACTCGTCCAGTTCCGTCCTTGGCGCGGCGACTGCCTTTCCTGTCCAATTGGAGATTTCCGCTGTGCGCAGACTCTTTGCGTCTCCACGCGGCAGGAACAACTTTATTGTTGCTGAGGTCATTTCGTCTCCGTAGTGCCGAACATCCAGCGTCAGCGCCAGCGTCCGGTGAGAGTGAAACACATTCCATGAGCCGGTGCAATGACAAAATTGTGCATAGGAGCGCGTAAAAGAGCGGGGGAGGGAGAGGGAGAAAGAGAGAAAAGCTGAAAAGCTGAAATGCTGAAAAAATGAACGCTCAACACTCAACACTCAACGCCCAACAGCGGGTTGAAGGGGCGACCTTTGCGTCGGATCATTCTAGATCCGGCAGTTGAATTCACCACGAAGTGTACGAAGAGATAAGAGGAATAAGCGGAGGAAGGAAAGGAGGATGCACGGTAATCGGACGCCATTTGGTGAAATCGAGGACGAGGACGAGGCCGACGACGAGGACGAGGACGATAGACACAGATTCACTGTCCCCGAGAGCCACGTCCCCGAGAGCCACCCCGAGATCTTAGTTTCGCCAGAAATCCTGGGAGATTCAGCGATGCGCTAGTTCCG
>JBAXWO010000721.1:0-1890 GCA_037128375.1 bacterium | reverse complement strand
ACTTCCTGGCCAAGCCCTTCAATCCGGACGAGTTGTTTGTGATCTTGTTGCGTGCGTTAAATCGAGGCAATTTCTAACGGCAGGAATGCTTCCATGAAGCATTCAGGGTACGGACCCACCAGTTTCTGCAACTCAGCCACGTCGCTCAGTCCGGGATCAAGCCAACGCCCGTAGTCCTCGGGCTTCACGATGACGGGCATCCGGTTGTGGATGTCAGCCATCAGCGTATTCGGCTCGGTGGTCAGAACGGCGAAGGTTAGAACCTCGCCCTCCGGGCTGTTTCTTGCCTTCGACGACCTTCCACTCATAGAACCCGTCTGCCAGGAGCAAGGTCTCAAGGATCCCAGCACTGCCCGATCTGGTTTAAAGAACGGGAGGCCATCGAGGGGTCGAGCGTCTCGACGATGGCAAAGGTCGGATTATGCGTATCCCGGGGAAACGGCTTTGCCAAGGGACGCCCGTTGGGATCTGTGAGTGAAGCAACGCGCGGGCTGTCAAGTATCCCCGGCGAATTGCGGATGACGACCGCGATTTCGCGGTTGGCGAGCCGCAGTAGGCTGCCGGGCGGATGGAAGCCGAGATCCCAGATCAGGATCTCAAGAAGGCTTCTGTCGTAGCGACCCGACTCATCGACGTAAAGAGCTTCAAGCGCGGTGTCGGCAAAAACCCGTTCCCTGTAGGGTCGTGGGCGCAGCATGGCACTGAAGGAATCGGCAAGGGAAAGGATGCGTGCCGGTAGGGAAAGTTCGTCTCTCTTCTTCCCGAGATAGCCGCTGCCGTCCAAAAACTCGTGGTGATCCCTGACTGCATCTAGCCAGAGCGAGTCATTGACGCCAAGAATCTTCAGGAAATCGACACCGTCGGCAGGATGACGCAGTATCTCGCCGCGCTGCATAGCACTGAGTTCAGGTGCCGCGTCAAATCCCTTGCGCACCTGCAACATGCCAATGTCGTGTGTTATTGCAGCCGATACCAATGCGATGCGCTCCACACGATCCATCCCCCAGACAAACGCAAGGCGAGAACACACGAGTGCCGCCATCAGTTGGTGGACCACACTGTAAGGATGCATGATCTCAAGGTGAATGTTGGCGAAGGCGGCGTCGGGATCGTAGTCCGCAGTTCCGATCAGATCTTTTGCCAGGATCGCTATGCGATGTGCCAGGGTATCGCGATCGCGATGTTCGACGAAATCACGCTCAATGGTGGCAAGGGTGGCGGAATGATTAGACATTCCGACATAAGTGGATGCGAACTTGCTCGTTCTTGCGCGGCGAAATCCTGTTTCCCGAAGCAAGCAGGCCTCTTCTGCTGACGCGATCGCCTTGCCTCTCAGCAACATCAATCGGCCGAGTGCGTCAACAATGTCATAGGGAAGGCGCTTTCCAGCGACGATCCCATGAGGCGGAACCCGAATCACGATGCTCTTCTCTGCAAATCGTCGCTGATAGTAGGGAAAGTCAGTAGCTCACTATCACCGGCGAAACACTCAAGCGGCCACTCAGCGCGAGAGCCCTGTGCTCTTAGCGGACGCCCACGATGCGTGAGTCGTGTCGTAATCGGCGTAGTAACAGCAGATTGCTTCGTTTCGTTTTTAGCGGTCATGCGGAAGCCCATTGAAGGTTCGAGCCCGTGATGTCTGGAGAGGCTTTAAGAAGCGTCGAACCCTTTTCCACGGTCACAATGCGCGTGACGAGTCCTAGCCCTATCGCGAGCATATAACTCTATTGTCCTTGTACGGAAACTGAAACCCGGAAAACCACGGGTACATGCTATGGCGCATTGCAGTCGGTCACACTACTGCAGGCTCTGCCTATCCCTCGCGCTGACGCAGTGCACGCAACAAGATCACAAACAACTCGTCCGGATTGAAGGGCTTGGCCAGGAAGT
>JBAXWO010000720.1:0-1900 GCA_037128375.1 bacterium | reverse complement strand
GGGTGCGACGCATGGCCGATCTCTACAGCGATCTCACGATCCGTCTGCTTGCCGTGCTGTTCGACCGCGAGGGGCTGCCGGACGGCCTGTGGGTCTGGGACGATCTCGGGTACAAGCAGACGCCGTTCATGTCCACGGCGATGTACCGCGAACTGATCATGCCGGCGCACAAGAAACTGTTCGACTTCGCGCACAGTCACAAGCTGCCCGTGGTCCTCCACTGTGACGGGTTCGTCGAGCCCCTGATTCCATCACTGATCGAGGCGGGGATCAACTGCCTGCAGCCGATTGAGATCAAGGCCGGCATGGACCTGCTCCGCATCAAGAAGAACTTCGGCGACAAGATCGCCCTGATCGGCGGCATGGACGAGCGGGTGCTGGAGTCCAACGACCTGGCGGCCGTTCGGCACGAACTGGAGACCAAGGTGCCGGCGGCCATGGCCGGCAGCGGGTACGTGCTGCAGGTGGATCACAGCGTGAGCAATCTGGTGAACTACGAGACTTACAAGTTCTTTGTTGAAACCGGGCTGAAGATTGGGACGTACTGACGCCTGCAAGGCAAGGAGATGAACGGTGAAACGGCAGATAATTAACCACAAAGAACGCAGAGAACGCAAAGAGAGACAAGGGATTACATGAGCCGTGTCATGAGAAGACAGTGTGCGACAAGTGTGGCGTGTATGAGTCTGGTTCTGTCCGTATCGGCGGCGGAGCCGGCGACTAGCCAAACGTGGACGCTGGCAACGGATGACACGCAACTGACCCTTGTGGTGGCGAGCAATACGATCAGCATCGTAAAGTTGCGCCATCCGGCGCAGAACTGGAATTGGACGCCGGCTCCATCGCCGGTGCCAATGCCGGGCGTGCAGGGCAGGAAGGTCGATTGGACGTTTTGCGACGCGAGCGAGAGCAAGACCAATGGCTACGAGGTGACGCTGCGCTTTGCCAGCGCGGAACCGGCGCTGGAAATGAAATCGGTCTGGCGGGCGTTGCCGGGGCCGGGGCCGGTCGAGAACGAGGTGAGCATCGAGAACCGGTCGGAAGGGCCTGTTACGTTCCCTGCAAGCACGGCGGCGGCCGTTGAGTTGGTCGTGGACGCGGCCGTGACGCTGCACCGGGCCGACAAGACTGCGCAAGGCAAGGGCAAGGTCTATGAGGATGTGATCAAGCCGAACAGCGCCTTCAGCACCGGCACCGGCATTATTCCGCTCATCCTTCTCGGCGTTGGCTCCACGCACGGGGCCTACTTCGGCTTTGAATGGGAACTGGGCGGGTTTAAGATCGCTTCTCAGGCGGACCAGTTGCGACTGACCGTGTCGGCCCAGCCGATCGCGGAGGCGGTCAGCCGCGGCAAGGGCGAGCGGTTCCTCATTCCCAGCATCTACTACGGCGTCTACCAGGGCGATCTCGACGATGGTGCCAACCGTTTCAAGCGCTGGTTCTGGAACCACAAGATCACCCGCAGCCTGCACGACAACGAGGATGAGCCGTGGGTCGAAGTCTGCATGCAGGACCTCGGCGGCAATGGCAGCGCGAGCATCACCGGCAAGACACCGCAAAGCGCATATGATCGCCTGGCCGCCACTGGCGCCGAGTGCGCGAAAATGGACTTCTGGGACGGCACGGGGCAGTGCTGGTACCGGAACCGGGATTGGCAATTCCAGCCGGCCGTCTGGCCGGACGGATTCGATTTTGCTCGCAAGGCGCACAAGGCCGGGCTGAAGGCGTCTCTTTACATGGGCGGGACATACAACGACTGCGACCTCAACACCATCGCCGGCCGCGACGCCGAACTCGAAGCGGTGCTGTCGCGCTATGACCAAGGGTGGTTCGATATGTGGCGCACCGACCGTTACACGGCGCCGAAGGATCCCATGCCGGGTACCTACCAGGGCGTTCT
>JBAXWO010000072.1:0-9054 GCA_037128375.1 bacterium | reverse complement strand
TACTGAAGATGACGCCAGTGGCCGACCGTCTGCTGCTGCAACTGGCGTATGGGGCTGGCTTGAGGGTTTCGGAACTGATTCGCCTGAGAGTCAAGGATCTTGATTTCGACAATCGCCTGGTGATCGTACGCGCGGGCAAAGGGAACAAGGACCGGGGTACACTGATGTCGAAAGCGCTTGTGGATCCTTTGAAAGCGCAGATTCAGGCGGTGAAGCGCGTGCATGAGCAGGATCTGGCATCGGGCCACGGGGCGGTCTATCTGCCTTTTGCGCTGGATCGGAAGTACCCCGCCGCGCCCAAGGAGTTTGGCTGGCAGTATCTGTTTCCGGCCAACGATCTCGCGGTTGACCCGCGAAGCGGGGTGGTGCGACGACATCATATCAGTGATCAGGTGCCGCAGCGCATCATGCGGGATGCGGTTCGCAAGGCCGGAATTGACAAGCCGGCTTCAATCCATTGCATGAGGCATTCGTTCGCCACGCATATGCTGCTCAAAGGCGTGAACATCAGGGAAGTCCAGAAGTATCTGGGGCATGAAAGCGTTGAAACGACGATGATTTATACCCATGTGATCCGGGGCATGGATTCCACCGCCGAAAGCCCGCTGGATGAATTGTAGACGGGCGGTCTGGCCGGGGCCCTGTCGTCTAAACCACGCCATATTGCGCCGTTCAGCAATCGGTGAATGATCTGGAAGGGGCTGGCCGCAGTTGATTCTCACCGGCGAGTATGGCAAAGTCCACCGCATGCGATCGCTCATCACGGCCTTGCGTACCTTAACCGTCCTCCCCTGCCCCGGAAGGGATACAGACAATTTCGCTTCAACCCTCCCGTTCTTTCCCGCCGTCGGCGCCCTCATCGGCGGCATGGTGGTTTTGATCCTGTCCGCCCTCACCCTTCAGGCGGGCTGGGCGGAAGGTGCCGGCGCAGTCGCCGCCGTGGCCGCCATCCTGATCACCCGGGGCCTGCATGTGGACGGATTGGCCGATGTGTCGGACGCACTCGGTGCCGGACGAACGGTCGAACGCCGGCTCGAGATCATGAAGGACCCGCATACCGGCGCCTTCGGGGTCATGGCCATTGCGGGCGATCTGCTTCTCAAAGCCGCGGCACTGGCTCACCTGGCGGCCGCCCACCAGTGGGCGCTGGCCCTGCTCCCGTTCATCGTCTCCCGCACCGCACAGGTGGTCATGATCGTCTCTCTGCCCTACGCCCGTGCCGAAGGCGGCAAGGCCGAGCGCTTCGTACGGGAGGCGCGCCCCCTGCATCTGGTTCTGGCCCTGATCATCGCCGCCGGCTGCTGTATGGCCGTGGGCGGGATTTCGGGCATCATCCTGCTGCTCCAAGGACTGGCCATCGCCGTTTTTCTGCGATATTGGATGAAACGAAATTTCGGCGGGGTCACCGGCGATCTGATCGGCACCGCCAATGAGGTGGTGGAAACCGGCCTGCTGGTGTTCGCCGCCGCCATTGCGGGATCAATCCACCCTTGATCGGCGCCTTAGACAACACAAGAGGACATGCTCCGTGATCACCCCACTTGAACTGGCCGCCGCTTTCGCGCTCGACCTGCTTTTCGGGGATCCTGACTGGTTCCCCCACCCTGTCCGCGGCATCGGGCGGCTCATCGCGCGGTTGGAGGCGCTGACCCGGCGGCATATCGCCCATGAGCGGACCGCCGGAGTCCTGACCGTGCTCCTGACGCTGGCCGTGACCGGCGCGGTCGTATCGGGAACCTGTTTCCTGGCCGGCCGGATTCATCCCTGGGCCGGCCACGCCATGACCGTCGCCTGGCTTTATCTCGGGTTCTCCGCCCGCAGCCTGTCCGACCACGCCCGCCGTGTCGCGATCGATCTCCGGACGAATTCCCTCGAGGCGGCGCGCCGCTCCGTATCGCATATCGTCGGGCGGGACACCGCCACGCTGGATGCCAGCGGGGTCAGTCGCGCCGCCATTGAATCCGTGGCGGAGAGCACCGTGGACGGCATTCTCTCGCCCCTCTTCTTCGCCGTACTCGGCGGCCCCGTTCTCCTGTGGCTGTTCAAGGCGACGAGCACCTGTGATTCCATGATCGGCCACAAGGATGCGCGCTACCTTCGATTCGGCACGTTTGGGGCGCGACTGGACGATGTCCTGAACTACCTGCCGGCCCGCCTGGCCTTCTTCCTGTTCCCGATGGCGGCCCTGTTTACCGGCGGGCATCCGGGAGCCTGCTGGACCGTGGCCTGGCGGGACCACCGGCATCATGCCAGTCCCAATGCCGGCGTGCCGGAGGCGGCCATGGCCGGCGCGCTCGGCGTCCGGCTCGGGGGCCCCACGGTCTATGAGGGCGAAGTGGTCAACAAGCCGCCCTTCGGGGCGGAGTTTCGCGATGCCCAACCCGCCGACATTTCCGCCGCCCTAAGCCTCATGTGGGGAGTGAGCGTGATCGCACTCCTCCTTGGAATGCTGGCCCTCACGTGGAACAACTTGACCTGGCCGCTTGGCCGGTAATACTTGGGGCATTCTTTTGGAGAACTGACATGAACGTGCGTATTTGGACCGGATGCCTTTTTGCCGCCGTACTGGCAGCCGGCTGCAAACCCGCGGGCCCTACCGCTCCCTTGCCCACCGGCCCGATGCGCGTTGTCTCCCTGGCCCCCAGCATCACGGAGATCGTTTGTGCCGTCGGCGCCGCCGATCAACTCGTCGGACGCACCACGGCCTGCGATGTTCCCGCCGACGTCGTGGCCGGGATCCCTGTGATCGGCGCCTTCGGCGTGCCCTCCATTGAAAAGATCCTGACCGTCAAACCCGGCATGGTTCTCTATGCCGACATGGCCGACGATTCCATGGCTCGCAAACTGGAACGGGCGGGACTCCCGCAAACCCGCATCAAGTGCACGCGCCTGGAGGATATCCCGCCTGCCATCCGGACCGTGGGCCGGCTTGTTCAACATGGGAAGCAGGCGGAGGAACTGGCCACCGAACTGTCACGTCAGATCCAGGCAGCGCGCGCCCAAGCCGCCGCCATCGAACACCGCCCCGGCGTGCTGGTGCTGATCTGGAACGACCCGCTCACCGCCGCCGGTCGCAACGGCTTCCTTTCCGATCTCGTCGAGTTGGCGGGCGGCTACAACATCGGCGATACCGTGAACCGCGACTACTTCCAGGTTTCCGGAGAGTGGGTACTGGCCCAGAATCCTGACGTCATCCTCTGCTTCTTTATGGCAGGCAACAAGGCGGTACGGCAGACCATCCTGAACCAGTCCGGCTGGGGGCGGGTCAAAGCCGTGCAAACCGGCCGCGTCTACGACGGTTTCGACAACAACCTCGTCCTGCGGCCCGGCCCGCGCGTCATGGAAGGTGTGGCGGCCATCCGCCGCTGTCTCGCCGGTGAATCGCCGGAAGGCGGGTCGTCTCCATGACACACCGCCGCGCCTTCTGGCTCGTCATGATTCTGGCACCCGTCCTTCTCGCCTTATGCGTATTGATGGGCCCCTCCGGTATTGGATTCCCCGACTGGACCACCCAGCGTGAGATCCTGATCCTCCGGATCACGCGGGTGCTGGCGGGATTGATCATTGGCGCCGCGCTCTCCTGTTCCGGGGTTGTTCTTCAGGCCATCCTGCGCAACCCGTTGGCCGAGCCGTACGTGCTGGGGGTCAGCAGCGGGGCGGGCCTGGGCGCCACACTTGCCATCCTGACCGGTTTGGGCGCCGCCAGCGCCTTCGCCCTTCCCCTGTGCGCGTTTGTCATGGCGGTGCTCACCCTTTTCCTGGTGTATGCCCTGGCCAACCAGGGCTCCACGCCGTCGCTGTACAGCCTGATTCTCAGCGGCGTGATCGTGAGCTCGGTCTGTTCCAGCCTGATTATGTTCATGGTTTCGGTGGCCCCCGTCGAGGGCATGCACAGCATTCTGTGGTGGATGCTGGGCAACCTGGAAGTGACCTCCGATGCCCTGCTGGCGACAACCGGCGTCCTCGCCCTGCTGGGCATCCTGGGCATGTGGCTGTTGGCGCCGGAACTCAACGCGCTGACCCTGGGCCAGGACATGGCCCACCACCTCGGTATCCGGGTGAAGGCGGCCATGGGCTCGGGATTGCTACTGGCCACCCTGGTCACCGCCGCCTCGGTGGGTGTCGGCGGCCTGATCGGGTTTGTCGGCTTGATCGTTCCCCATAGCCTGCGCAGCCTCGTCGGCCCGGATCATCGCCGGCTGATTCCCGCCGCCGCGCTGGGCGGCGGCGCCTTCCTGGCCGTCTGTGACGCGATCGCCCGCACCGTCCTGTCGGTGGAGATCCCCGTGGGCGTTGTGACCGCCCTGATCGGAGGCCCCTTCTTCCTCGTTCTTTTACGCCGGCGTCGGCGCCACGGGTGGACGGAATGACCGCGCCCGCCATCCAGATCGAGAAGGTCAGCGCCGGCTATCGCGAGACCCGGGTCCTGAAGGATCTCTCCCTCACAGTCGCCGAGGGCGAGATGGTTGGCATTCTCGGTCCCAACGGCGCCGGAAAATCGACCCTCTTCAAAGTCCTGTCGGGATTGCTTCCGCCCCGCTCCGGAACGGTACGCCTGTTCGGACAGGACGTCCGCCGCCTGCCCCCCGCCGAACGCGCCCGAACCGTGGCGGTGGTTCCCCAGGATCTGGATATTCCGGTCCCCTACACGGTCGAGGAAGTCGTGATGATGGGTCGAACCGTCTCGATCGGCCGGCTGTCGCGTCCCACCGCGCACGACCACCAAGTGGTCGAACGGGCTCTGGTCTACACCGACGTTGCCGATATCCGCCACCGCCCGCTCAACGAACTCAGCGGCGGCGAACGCCAGCGGGCCATCGTGGCCATGGCCCTCGCCCAGGAGCCGCGCATCGTCCTGATGGACGAGGCCACCTCGCATCTGGACATCAATCACCGGCTCGAAATCATGCAACTGGTCGAGCGGTTGAATGCCGAGGGCGGCATGACGGTCCTGATGATCAGCCACGACCTGCAATTGGCAGCCGAGTTCAGCCGGCGCCTGATCCTGCTGGACCATGGGTCCCTCGTCGCCGACGGCAAACCGGCCGAGGTCCTGACCGAAGAAGGGGTGCGCCGCGTCTATCACTGTGACGTCCGCGTGCATCAGGATTCCGAAACCGGCGGCTTAAGCATCCTGGCACCGCCGCGCCTGCCTGCGGTCTGCGCCGGCAAGGGCATCCGGATCCATGTGGTGGCAGGCGGCGGTTGCGGCGAAGAGGTGATGCGCCGTCTGGCGTTGTGCGGGTACAGCCTCAGCAGCGGGGTATTGAACCGCGGCGATCTCGACACCACCGTGGCGGAGGCCCTCGGCGCCGATACCTCTCTGGAACAGCCGTTTTCCCCGGTCAGCCGCGAGGCCCTCGGGTCCGCACGGGAACTGGCGCTGAAGGCCGATGCCGTGGTGCTGGCCCCCGTCCCCTTCGGAACCGGCAATCTTGTCAACCTCGACCTGCTGGAGGCGGCCCGGGCTACAGGCAGGCCGGTCTTCATCGCGGGCGGCATTGAGGATCGGGATTTCACACCGGCGCGCGACGCCGTGCGCCGTGTCCGTGCGCTCATAGCCGGCGGGGCGACTCCCTGGAACGACGTGGCGGAGTTGCTGACCTTACTGCCGAAGGGGGTCAAGTCGGCTTAGCCGGAACCGGTCCTTTTCTCCAAGGAGAGTCGCTACCCCGACCCGAACCCGCGTCGGCCCGACGCGGGTTTGCCTCCACCTTATTGCCTGTTTACTTTTTCCCAATGAATCCATAGGATTTGGCGCTGTGGATCACCCGGAGACCTGCATGAGACGGATTGCGTTTGGAATCATAGCCCTGGCCCTGATCGGCGCCTGCTCGCCCCGGGATCAGTTTTGGAAGAAACCGGACATCGGCGACAAGATCACCACCGTCGAGGAGGCCCTGAAGCAGCCTGACACCCTCCGCAACCTGGACCTTTTCAATCGCGGGTTGCCCGCCTTCCCCACCGAGATTCTGGGCCTGAAGAATCTGGAGCGCCTGAGCCTGCGTCGGAACACCGTGGTGACGGTCCCCGATACCCTCGCCTCGCTCACCCGCCTGAAGTGGCTGGATCTGGGAGAAAGCGGACTGACCCAACTCACCCCCGCCTTGGGGACACTCCCCAACTTATCCGCCCTCTACGTGAACGACAATGCGCTGACCGAATTGCCGGGCTCCCTTGGCGACCTGCCCCGGCTGCAGTATCTCAACGCGGATCGCAACGCCTTGACCGCCATTCCCGCCTCGATCGGCAAGGCCGGATCCTTGAAATGGCTGCGGCTGAACGACAACCAGATCGCCGCCCTGCCCGGCGATTTAAGCGGCCTCACCCAAAACCTCAAGCGCCTCTATCTGCGCGGCAATCCCCTGCCTGATTCCGAAAAAGTGCGCATCAAACAGGCGCTCCCCAACTGCCAGGTGTTCTTTTGACCATGCGCCTCCGACTCGGTGTCAACATTGACCATGCCGCCACCCTCCGACAGGCACGGGGCACGCCCTACCCTGACCTGATCGAGGCCGCCCGCCTGTGCGAATCGGCCGGTGCCAAGGGCATCACGATTCACCTGCGCGAAGACCGGCGTCACATTCAGGACCGGGACGTCTACGCGCTCCGCAAAACCGTCACGACCGGATTGAACCTCGAGATGGCCAACAACCCCGACGTGCTCGCGGTGGCGCTCGACGTTCTTCCCGATGAAGTCTGCCTCGTCCCCGAGCGGCGGCAGGAGCTTACGACGGAAGGCGGACTGGATGCAGCCGGCCAGGAGCGGCGCCTGCTACCGACCGTCCGCAAACTCCGGGAAGCGGGGATCGAGGTCAGTCTTTTCATCGCCCCCGACCCCCGTCAGGTGGAGGCTGCCGCGCGGTTGCGCGTTCCCTGCATCGAGTTGCACACCGGCACGTTCTGCAACAGCCGGGGCGCCGCCGCCCGGCGGGAATGGCGCGCCCTGCGCGACGCCGCGCGACAGGCCGACGCGTTGGGCATCAAGGTCAATGCCGGGCACGGAATCAACCTCGACAACATCGCCGGGATCCTCGACCTCCCGCACCTGAACACCTTGAACATCGGCCACAGCATCATCTGCCACGCCGTCTTTATCGGCCTGAAGCAGGCGGTGCGCGACATGTTGACGGCGATGAAGCCCTACACGGGAGGCAAGCCCTGATGGCGGAGCGTGTTATCGGTACCGGCGTGGACCTCGTGGAGAACGAGCGCATCCAACGCCTTCTGGAGAAGTGGGGCCCCCGCTTCAAGGATCGCGTTTTCCTTCCGGCGGAGCAGGCTTACTGCGACGACAAGGCTTCGCCGTGGCTCTATTACGCCGGGCGGTTCGCGGTGAAGGAGGCGGTTTCCAAAGCCTTCGGGACCGGCATTGGCCCCTCTCTGGGATGGCTCGACATCGAGGTGATCCGCAACGCCGAGTCCGGCGCCCCTTCCGTGAAACTCACCCCCCACGGGGAGGCATTGGCCGGGCAACAGGGCGTGGACCGGATCCTGATCAGCCTTTCCCACACCCATCATTTTGCCGTTGCCCACGCCCTGCTGGTTGGGCGGGAATAAAACCAAGGTGCCGCCATGAAAGCCATTACCTCCGCGCAGATGCGCGAACTCGACAAGGTCGCCTCGTCTGAATTCGACATTCCCGGCGTTGAACTCATGCGCCGGGCCGGGCGCGGCGTCGCCTCCATCGCGGCCTATATCGCCGACCATGGCCGCATGGGTGACCCCTTCATCCAGTTGATCGCCGGCCGGGGCAACAACGGCGGCGACGCGTTTGCGGCGGCCTGCTTTCTGCACGAGGAGGAGTTCGAGGTCGAAGTCTTGCTGGCCGGCACCTCGGCCGAGGTCACCGGCGATGCCCTGCGGCACCTGGGGAAAATGCGGGCCGCCGGCATTCCCTTGACGGAACTCGCCACGAAGGATGCCTGGGAAGACGCCCTTCACGATGCCGATAGCGGAGGCATCATTGTGGACGGGGTTCTGGGGATCGGCGTCAACGGCCCGCCCCGCGGCCCCATCGGCGCCGCCATTCATTACATCAATAAAATATCCGAAGACAATATCGTGGTGTCGATCGACGTGCCCTCCGGCCTGGATGCCGATACCGGCGCCTCGCCCGGCGAGACGGTGATCGCGGATGTCACCGCCACGATCGGGCTTCCCAAGACGGGGCTTCTCGTCCCGCAAGCGGTCCCCTTTGTCGGCAGTCTGGACGTGATCAACATCGGGATTCCCGCCGACCTCGCCGACCAGTATGCCTGCAAGCGGGAATTGATCACCGGCTGGGATATCCGCCGCCATTTGCCCCGGCGCCCGCGTCTGGCGCACAAGGGCCAGTACGGCCATGTCCTGATCATAGGCGGCGCCACGGGGTTCTCCGGCGCCGCCGCCCTGGCGGCACGGGCGGCCACGCGGTCCGGCGTCGGCCTGACCACCGTCCTGACACCCCGCCCGGTCTACCCCATTGTCGCCGGGAACAGCCTGGAAGCCATGACGCATCCGGGGAGCGAAACCGAAACAGGATCGCTCAGCATCGCCGACTGGGAGATCTGGAAGTCCCGGCTGACTGAATTCGACGCCGTGGTTCTGGGCCCCGGCATGACGCGGCATCCCGACACCGCCATGTGGGTGCGGCACCTGCTCCGGGAATGCCGCCGCCCCCTCCTGCTGGACGCCGACGCCCTGAACACGCTGGAGGGCGACCCAGAACTCATCGCCCGGGCGCAATGCCCGGTAGTCATCACCCCGCATCCCGGCGAATTGGCCCGCCTGCTGGGTTGCAGCATCGGCGACATCCAGGCCGACCGCGAGGGTGCCGCCGAAAAAATCGCCACACTGACCCAGGCCACTATCGTCCTGAAGGGCGCGGGAACCATCGTCACCCAGGCGGGAAAGGCGCTTCACATTAACATGACCGGCAATCCGGGCATGGCCACCGGCGGGATGGGCGACGCGTTGGCCGGCCTCATCGGCGGACTATTGGCGCAGGGGTTGGGTCCGTTCGAGGCCGCCTGTGCGGGGGTCTTCCTGCATGGACGGGCGGGTGACAACGCC
>JBAXWO010000719.1:0-1901 GCA_037128375.1 bacterium | reverse complement strand
CTTTCATCCGGTGCCGAATCTGGGCATTGCCGTGCTCTTTCTGCTGATGCTGTTCTTTTTCACGGGCTACGGGTTGTTGCGCGGTGGCGGAAACGGGAAAGCCGCGCTCTGGGAGATCCGGCCGCTCTACTATCTCTGCGGGATGTACTTCCTGACGACGCAGCTCATCCGCACGCGCCATCAGGTGCGGGTGTGCATCTGGATTATTATTAGCGGGTTGGCCTTTCGCGGTTTGCTGGGGTGCTGGCATTTTTTTATTACGCTACACATGAAGGTCAGCGAGGTGCGCGCCATTTTGGGTCATGAGGATTCGCTTTTTTTTGTTACGGGGTTTGTGCTGCTCGCGGCGCTGGTCTTTCTGGGATATCGGGGGCGCGAACGGATGTTTCTCGCCTGGACCGCGCTGCCGAACCTGATCGCTTTTGTATTCAACCAGCGGCGTGTGACTTTTGGCGTGTTGGGGCTCTGCCTGGGGCTGGTGGTGGTCCTGCTGCCGAGCCCGCAGAGGCTCCGGTCGCTGCGGGTGGTCATCCCGCTGGCGATCCTGGTGGCCGCCTACACCGCGGTCTTCTGGAAGAGTTCCGGTGCCCTGGCCATGCCGGCGCAGAAGATCAAGTCCTGTTTTGTGAGACAGGAGGGGACGGCGGACGACAGCTCGAATGAGTGGCGCAAACAGGAACTGTTGAATCTGCGCGCCACGATTCGCGCCTCTCCGCAGGGGATCGGTTTCGGGCAGAAATATCTGGTGGTTGTGCCCTACGCCGACATTGGCGACTTTTTCCCGTTGTGGAACTACATTCCGCACTGTGCCATCTATTGGATTTGGGTTAAAACAGGCTTTGTCGGGTTTACGATTTTCTGGCTATTCTTTGGCGTGGCCATTGTGCAAGCCATGATCGACTACCGGGCCATGCGCGATCCGTACTTCAAGGCCATCGCATTGATGGTGATGCTCTTCATCGTGGGGCAGGTGATCGTGGCCTACTACGACCTCCAGATTACGTACTACCGCAACATGATCTATCTCGGCATCGCCATGGGACTGGGTACAGTCATTCGCCGGATTGATAAGACGGCCGCGGGAGGTCCGGATGGGCGGTAGGACACAACGGGCACTCCGGAACACCGGGATTCAGGCCGTCAGCCAGGTGATTACCTGGGTGCTCTCCTGGTTTCTGCTGGTGCTGCTGCCGCGCTACCTGGGCGACAGCGGGTTCGGCAAACTCTTCTTCGCGTTCAGTTACTGTGGCATTTTCAGCACGCTGATCAACCTCGGCGTCAACATGTTTCTCGTCCGGGAAGTCGCCGTGCTGCATCCCGACCCCGAGCTTCCACCGGAGGAGAATGCGCGCCGCCAGGCCGGGCTGCAGGCGCTTCTCAGCAACGTGCTGACGATTAAGGTCGCGCTGGCGGCGCTCGTCTTCGTCCTCCAGGCCGCGCTGATCTACTGCCTGCCGTACGACACCGCCACCCGCCACACGGTGCTGGTCATCGGTCTCGGGTCCTGCCTCGGCGCCATCACGGTGACGTTGAGCGGCGCCTTCCAGGGACTCGAAAGCATGCTGGCCCCGAACCTGGTGCAGATTGCGGAGAAGGTGATCATCACTGGCGGCTGCGCCCTCCTGCTTTGGAACGGGTCTGGGCTGCGCCCGATCTGCTGGGTCCACACGGCGGCCGCAGGGGTCAGTTTCGCGCTGTTACTCGCGCTGCTGACACGCCACGTACGCTTTGGTTTCGCATGGGATCGCGTGCTCTTGCGACGGATTTTTCTCGGCGGGCTTCCGTTCCTGATCTGGGTGATCTTTGGAGAGATTTACCTGCGCATCGATGTGATGATGCTTTCGCTCATGACGTCGGATGCGGTTGTGGGTTGGTATGGTGCGGCCACCCGGCTCTATGGC
>JBAXWO010000718.1:0-1908 GCA_037128375.1 bacterium | reverse complement strand
CTATCTCGATGGAAGTTGGCACTCTTCGAAGAGGAACGATCCCCCTGATGAATTCCTGCCATGCGGCTGGCTTGCCTGCTTGTTCCGTCTTTAGAACATGGCCGGGACAGATTGCGTTCACCCGGACACCGGAGGGGCCGGCTTCACATGCCAGATATCGTGTCAACTCGGTTATTCCGCCTTTCGCTGCGTGATAGGCAGGCGTTTCAGGCGTAGTTAGAAATGCGGCGACTGAAGAGACGTTCAGAATGACACCCCCTCCCAGTACCTTCATGCGCGCAATGCAACATCGGGACAGGTGAAACACCGCCTTCAGTAACAATTCGATCTCTTGATCCCAGTCGTCCAAAGACTGGGAGAGAAGATCTCCCCGAAAGGGGCGTCGTGCATTGTTTACCAGGATATGAGGTCCCCCGTGCTGTACGGAGGTGGCGCTAACCGCTTCCTCCACGCCGATCGCATCGGTTAGGTCTACGTTCACGTATGACACTCGTAGGCCGCGTTCCGAGAGACGCTTCGCCGTGCTACTCCCCGCGTCGGGCTGCACGTCCCAGATGGCGACGTGAGCTCCTTCGTGTGCAAGAACTTCAGCGATTGACGCCCCAATCCCTTGAGCCGCTCCGGTGACAATCGCGGTCTTCCCCGCCAACCGGTTCAATGATGGTCGAAGACCGTTCACAGGTACGTCACTCCTTTTCAGATGAGAACAAAAAGTTGCCTTTTCATTAAGACAGTCAAACGCAGAAGAAAAGAAAACCTGAGACCGTGCCCCGTTTTGAACAACTCATTCGAGGTCACCCGGATGGGATGTATCAAAATCAATGTTTGGCAGGATCCGAACCGGTCTCCGATTGAATACCTTTCTATAGCGGACAAATACCTCGAACGCCAGGCGAAAGTAGGTGCAGATGACCTCGCTGAGATTTCGAGGACGTAGTGCTGACGTCTTCTTTGTCTGTTGGGGTTTGACGTAGTCGGCAATCTCCATGAACGTAACGCCTTTTCGCAACAGTTTCACGCTGGTTTCGGCCAGGATACTGTACCGTTGAGCCTTTAAATGAAGAGAGCGCAACTGTGCGACGGAGTACATAGGGGATCCGTTGACGTATCTGATGGGAAGGCGGAAGGTAGCCAGATAGATCAACGAGTAGACGGAGGATATCACATGGCGAACAAAGCCTCGCTCCTCCGAATTCACAATGTAGGAAACAAGAAAATCAGCCGCAAACGCATTCTCGAACATGTTCCTCATGATGTGGCTACTGCATGCGTTGTCTCCCGGGAAGTGACACAAGCGATCATACTTGGCGATCCGCATCGCCTCCAGAACTCCGGCTCCGATACCTTGGTTCACGCTGAAATGTAGACCCCGCAAGCATGGATACTCCTTCTCCAATGCCGCGATAACGTTCCGGGTTCCATCCGTGCTGCCGTCATTGATCACGAGAATCTCGAGGGGGGATCTCTTGGCGGCTTCCGCAGCATCCACGATTTTGCGGATAGTTGCAGGAAGACGCTTCTCTTCATTGAAGGCGGATACGACGACTGTAATCATGCTGCCCTCCTATGTCTCAAGGAAAACGGACGGATCTGACGACACCTTTTCTGTCAGTCCGCACGCCGCCACGACCCCGTCGAGCACCTGTAGTTCATCGGCGCCGAGCATCCATCCTGCGGCATTCACGTTTTCGTGGACCTGCTCCGGCGTTCGCATGCCCAAGAGCATGGCGCTGACGTGGGGCTGTGCTGTTAACCAGGCAATGGCGAGTTCTCCTGCCGTGTGACCCCGTTGCCTTGCAAAATCATCCAACCTCGAGACAAGGGCAAACGTCTCAGAGCTAAGACGGTTGCGGACTCTAGCGCTGCTGGCGCCGCGGGAACCGGGCGGAGGAGGTTCTCCTGGTCGAT
>JBAXWO010000717.1:0-1911 GCA_037128375.1 bacterium | reverse complement strand
GGCATCGAACGCGCCACCGGCGACTACATGGGCATGCTGGCCACGGTCATCAATAGCCTCGCGCTGATGGACTGCCTCGAAAAAATGGGGGTGGATACCCGCGTCCAATCCGCCATCCCGATGAACCAAATCGCCGAGCCGTTCATCATGCGACGCGCCATTCGCCATTTGGAAAAAAAGCGCGTCGTCATCTTCGCCGCCGGCACCGGCAACCCTTACTTCACCACCGATACCACCGCGGCCTTGCGCGCGTCCGAGTTGCACGCCGATATCATCATGAAGGCGACCAAGGTTGATGGGATCTACGATAAGGATCCGAAAAAATATGCGGATGCCGTCAAATATGACGAGATCACCTTCGTCGATGCCCTCCGCCAGCGTCTCAACGTCATGGACTCAACGGCCTTCTCGCTCTGCCTCGATAACAATGTGCCGATCCTCGTTTTCAATCTCACCTCCGAACACGCCATCCGCAACGCCGTCCTCGGCAAGAAAATCGGCACGCTCGTTCATAATTAGTTTTAAGGTTTAAGTTATAAACTGTAAGTCCTTACCCTCGCCCCTCCCCCTTGCGCCGTAATTAAACCCTGACTCGTGTTTGCCGCTTACGACTTAAACCCTATCGCGCTTAAACCTTATCCCCTTATGAGCCATCCCATCCTGACCGACGCGCAGACCCGCATGAAGAAAACCGTGGACCACACCCTCCATGAGTTCTCCACCATCCACACCGGCAAGGCCTCCCCCTCCATGGTCGAGGGCATTATGGTCGAGGCCTACGGCGGCATGCAGCAGCTCAAGGCCTGCGCCGCCATCACCACGCCCGATCCCCGCCTGATCCAGGTGCAGCCTTGGGACAAGAGCCTCACCCGCGCCATCGAGAAGGCCCTGCAGCAGGCCAACATCGGCGTCAACCCGGTCGTCGACGGCAACCTCATCCGCCTCCCCTTCCCCGATCTCTCCAAGGAACGCCGCCTCGAGTTCGTCAAGACCGCCCACCGCCTCGCCGAGGAGGGCCGCGTCCATGTCCGCAATGTCCGCCGCGACGTGCACGAACAAGCGAAGAAGGCCAAGCTGCCCGAGGACGAGGCCAAGCGTCTCGAAAAAGACATCCAGGCCGCCACCGACAAGGCGATCAAGGACATCGACACCCATTTGGCCCACAAAGAGAAGGAACTGGTCACGGTCTAAGCGGCCGGCGCGCTTTCGATTGGAGGGCCCGCGTCCCTGCGGGCCGTTGCGCAGCGGGATCGCAGCGCGCGCCCAGCCTCAGCGGCTGATTTCGTTATTTTTTGGAGGGCCCGCGTCTCTGCGGGCCGGGCCGGCCGAGACCGGCCTTCCCCTCCCGTCGGCGTGCACGGGTGGTCGCGCCCCACCTCAACCACGGTCCGCAGGGACGCGGACCCTCCAACGGCTCCTTGCTCCAGTTCACATCATGGATTCCGCCTGCCCAACAACACCTGCTCCGGCTGGTGGGGCGGGGTGCCCTCACCCCGCGAGGCATGGGTCGCGCACGTTGAAACCCGCGGGGTGAGGGCACCCCGCCCACAAGTGAAACGACTCAAGCCAGCTCGTAATTTGGTATAACGGGCATAAGTATCCCCGTCCGAACGTCCGTCGTCTCAGGTAAAGATGATCTGGCCGCCGGCGGCCAGCTCGTAGAAGTCGCCCACCGTCAGCACGCGCTCCATCTGGGGCACGAAGTCGCTTTGGTTGAGATGGAACATGTCCACCGTCGCCTTGCAGGCGTAGAGGTGGCCGCCGGCGTCGGAGATCATCTGGACGAACTCGCCGACCGGCGGGATGTCGAGTTTCTCCATCTCCTTTTGCATCATCTTGGTGGCAAAGGCGGACATGCCCGGCAGGGCGCCGAGCAGGGTCGGCAGGGCGAAGCCCTTGGCGTCCGGCACG
>JBAXWO010000716.1:0-1911 GCA_037128375.1 bacterium | reverse complement strand
TCCCTGAGCGGCATTTCCTTTGGACTCCCGGAGCGGAAACTCCTTCATTGTGCTTTTCTGCCCATTCTCATGCACGAAGGCCTGGATGCCATCTTCCTCGATCCTGCGGACCAACGCCTCATGGCGACATTCAGGGCAGCCAGGGCCATTCTGGGTCAAGACGAGTGCTGCATGCAGTATATCGCGTCACACAGGGACGGGGGGCTTGCGAACGGCGGGGAAGGACTCCGGAGAGATGACAAGGAGAACATGCGATGAATGCGACGACTGTTGACATACGTTCATTGTTTCAGTGGGAGGACCCGGAGGTGATCCGGCTGGCGGAGGGAGTCTTCGGGAAATGCATTCTCGGAAAGGTTCATCCGCCGGAAGGGGAGTTGAAACATCAGTGGATCGCTCCCGGCGGGGGATATTACGGGCAGTGGATATGGGACACGATGTTCGTTGTCGATCTGCTGAGCATGGTGCCGGGCACGGATGAGTTGATTCGCGACGTGTTTCAGAACTACTGGGACTCCCAGGAGCGGTGGAATCGTGTGATGCCCGACTATACGCATGGCATGGTTGCTTGCGCGATTAATCCGGGAACGGGGGGGATGGATCACCGGTTCAGCCAGATCCCGATCTTGGCCTGGGGCGTTGAGCGGGTCTATCGGCGCAATGGAGACAAGCGTCTTCTCGCCCAATGCATCGGACCACTGGAGAGGTTCCACGACTGGTATTGGCGCGAACGGGATGTGACCAATATCCACCTGGCTGCGGTGGGTGCCTATGCCGATGAGTTTCAGGGCGAACATTGGTGCAGCGCCACCTCAACCAGCCAGCCGCCGGACAACTGGTACAAGATACCCGTCCAGCAGGCGCGCTTTGAGGCTTTGGGCGACTTCGCATGCGACCTGGATGATCTGCATCTGACGCAACATCCCGCGCGCCAGGGCGGGAAGGAAGGATTTTGGTACGGCGACATCTGCGTGCCGGGGATCACGGCGTACCTGGTCCTGGCCGAGAAGTGCCTGGCCCGGTTGGCGGAGATCATGGGGGACCACGCGATGGCGAGGCGTCGGCAAATCCGGGCGGATCAGGGCACCGAAGCCGTGCGCAAGCACATGTGGGATGAGGAGGCGGGCGTCTTCCTTGCGGTCAGGCGTGACACGCTGGAGAAGATACCCGTGGCTACGATCGGGAGTTGGATACCGCTCCATGCCGGGATTCCAACCGAACGTCAGGCCAAACGCATGGCGGAAGTGTACCAGACACCCCACTGGCAGACGCCATTGCCCATACCCACGGTTGATCGTCTGCATCCCCTGTTCCAGAGCGGGATTTGGGATGCCATGTGGCGTGGCGACGTCTGGCCGGCTCCCAATTACCAAGTTGCGGACGGACTGGCGGCCTACGGGTATACCGAACTGGCCGCGGACGTTGCAGACAAGACCATTGCGAATGCCCTGAAGAACGGCGTGAATGAGCGCTATAATGCCCTGACAGGTAAGGGGCTTGGGGTCGACTTTCTCGGAATGAGCGGCACCATCGTGACCCTGATGCTCGACGGGCTTAGCAAGAAACACAAGCTGCGAGTACGCGCAAAGGCCTGACGCACCCAACGACAATGCCAACATGCCATCTAGGCCGCGCGAGTCAGAGCCGGAACAGGGAAGACGGGCACTCACGCGGTTGCCGGAAAGGAAGAAAACATGAACGAATTGAGCCAGGATGGAGTTCACTCGATGGTGCCGCGCGACAAGATGTCGCCTGCGGCCCGGAAGATTCGCGACACGTATGCCATCACGCCGGGAGCCCCGTTCCTGCAGAAGGAATTTGGTTTCTACTGCCTTGACCGGTGGATTGGTGAAGGACACCTTCCGAAAGACGACCCGTGGGGGCGGATGTGGGAGTTGTTTCAATACCAGA
>JBAXWO010000715.1:0-1914 GCA_037128375.1 bacterium | reverse complement strand
CGAAACTCACGCCGGCCGGCCACTTGAACTCTTTCATCGGGGCCTTGAGGGGGGCGGTCATGGACGGGGTGGTGGGGGCGCGCAGGATAATCTGGTAGCGAAACAGTCCCTTGGCTCGGGCCAACGGGGCCGGGGCGGGGCCAGCCACTTGCACGCTTGGCGGCAATCGCGTTTTGAGCTGTTCCGCAAACAACTCCACCGCCCCCACCACCTTGTCCTCCGCCGCGCCGCGGACCGCCACACACAACAGGCGCCCGAAGGGGGGATAGCCCAACTCCCTGCGATACTCGAATTCCTTGTCGCAAAAGCCATCATAATCCAATTGGCGGGCGGCTTGAATGGCCTGATGGAATGGCGAGAAGGTCTGGACAATGACCTCGCCGGGCAGTTCGCCGCGTCCCGCGCGACCGGCCACCTGCGTGAGGAGTTGGAAGGTCCGTTCCCCGGCGCGAAAATCGGGCATGTGCAAGCTGCTATCGGCATTGAGAACCCCGATCAACGTCACGTTGGGAAAGTCCAAGCCCTTCGCGATCATCTGCGTCCCCACCAGGATGTCGATCTTGCCCACCCGAAAGTCAGCCAGAATCCGCCGGTGCGAATCCTTGCCGCTCGTGGAATCCGCATCCATGCGGGTTACCTTCGCCCCGGGAAAAATCTTGCCCACCGCCACTTCGACCCGCTGGGTTCCGATCCCTGTCAGTTTGTAGGCGGGATCCTGACACCCGGGACATCGCTCCGGCACAGGGTGCATGTCGCCGCACACGTGACACTTGAGTGACTCGTCGTGCCGATGATACGTGAGGGCAATGCTGCATTGCCCGCACATCGCCACATGGCCGCATTTCGGGCAGGTCAGCGAGGTGGCGTACCCGCGCCTGTTGAGAAACAACATGACCTGTTCAGCCTGATCCAATCGTTTGCGAACGGCATCAACCAGATCCCGCGAAAATACGGAGACCCGCCCCGTCCGCTCGGCTTCCACACGCATATCGACAATGCGCATGAACGGCATGGACCGGTGGTCCACCCGATGCTTCAATTCCACCAGGCGATATTTGCCGTTCCGGGCGTTGTAGAACGACTCCAGGGCGGGAGTGGCGGACCCCAGCACCACCGCGCACCCCTCCAGGCGCCCCCTCATCACCGCCACATCCCGGGCGTTGTAGCGCGGAGCCTCCTCCTGCTTGTATGTGTTTTCATGCTCCTCATCCACCACGATCAGCCCGAGATCCTTCACCGGGGCGAACACCGCCGAACGGGCGCCAATGGCAATCCGCGCCTCCCCATCGTGAATGCGGTGCCATTCGTCATGCCGCTCGCCGGATGAGAGATGACTGTGAAGGATGGCGACCGTATCGCCAAACCGCCCGCGGAACCGTTCAATGGTTTGCGGCGTCAGGGCAATTTCAGGCACGAGAACAATCGCGCCTTTCCCGTGCTTAAGCGCATGGTCAATGGCCTGGAGGTAGACCTCAGTCTTGCCGCTGCCGGTCACGCCATGCAGGAGAATGACCGGCGGTTGGAGGGTATCCAGGGATTGTTTGACGACCTCCAGCGCCGCTGCCTGTTCAGGCATCAGCGTGAGCGACACGGTCGGCAGGATGTTATGATGCGACAGCGGGTCACGCAGCGAAGCCTGCTTGCCGACCCGCACAAGCCCCTTCCGCTCCAAAGCCCGCACCACTCCCGTATCGGCGCCTGAGCGTTTGGCGAGATCATGCAGAAACATTCCTCCCTGTTCGGCCAGAAGCGTCAGGACGGCGGTCTGTTTGGGGGATTTGGGGGATTTTATGGGAAGAGCCGGTCCCTCTGAAGTGGGCTCGCCTTTCGCGCCCGTCTCATTATGCTCCAGACAGCCGCCAAGGTGGACCGCGCTGTCCCTAGCGCGGTCTGACGCCGGTAGGGACACCGGCG
>JBAXWO010000714.1:0-1915 GCA_037128375.1 bacterium | reverse complement strand
TAGGATTATGATCGGAAGCATCGCTTAACTTAGCGCCATTCGGGACGGGCCTTCCAACACCTTCCGTCAATCCACCCGTCCGCTGCCGCTGGAAAATGCGGCGCTGGGGAGCTCGCCGTGCCAGATCAGGGCGGCGTGCGTGAGGTTCCGGCACTCCGCGCGGGATGGAGGCCGGTAGATCAGGCGGAACATGTTTCCGGACGTCACATCCCGCAACGCCTGAGCCGGCGTCTGGCCGTTGGTCACAAACCAGCGTGGCAAGGCAAAATTCACCGTGATCTCCCGTTGCTCGCCGGGCTTAAGCACCACCACGTCGGCATCGGTCACTGCGGTGCGCGGCTGGCTCGCCAGGACCCACGTCTGGCTGCGATCCCCCCAGGAGCGGATCTGATCATTCTCCAACGCCAAGGACTGCGCGTCAGGGAAGTCCACCACGGCCAGATCGTTGGACGAGACGTTCATCAGTTGCACGGTGGCCGTGCGGACCTGGGTGGTCCGGTTGGATAAGGTCATCGTATCCAGCTTCAGGCCAATCCCCAGGGCTGACCAGTGGTGCCCCCGGAGCACGGCCACGCCCCGGCCCGAGACCGCCACGTCCATCTCCAGCGGGACCTGAATGTGCCATCTCGCCGCCGGCGCTCCTCCAGCGCCTTGGCCTTATCTTCCTGCACGAAGTACGCCTCGATGCCGTATTGCACCGGGATGACACCCTGCCCGCTGTACCAATAGCCATCCACCTGGCCCCGGAGGACGAGGCCTTCCGGCGGTTTCTGATCGGTTACATAATCCAGCCCGGTGACGCAACCGTCGGAGCTTTGAAGCACGGCATAGAGCGATTTTCCGCGCATTTTCGCTTCCTTCCCGGCGACCAACGCATTGGTGAGCGCGCCGCGCAGCAGCTTGGCCGGCACATGGTTGATGGCGTAATCGAGGCGGACGTAATTGCCGCGGAACGGATCACGAGGATCCAGCGGGGCGGTTTGCAGGCGCACGACGGTGCCATATCGTACAATCCATTCGCGTTCCCCGGCCATGTAGGCCAGCACGAGAATCTGCAGCGCCATGACTCCGATCAGGATGCGGATTCTCATTGGGCACCTCCTGCCAGCTTCTGTTTTTTCGTTCGACTATACAGGAACCCCTCCGTCAGCAGGAGCGCACCCATGACTACAAAAATCAGACCCCGGGTCAACTGACTCTCAAACAGATAAATCTGCGCCACCAGCCAGATGCCTGCGCCGAAAAGCATGGTTCCGAGCAGGCAGATTCCTTCGCCCAGCGGCCGGAACCGCTCTCGCCCCAGGCAGAGGCGCAGACCGACCACGTGCACCGCCGCCAGAGTGCCGAACACCAGGGTCAGCTTTCCATATTTTGAAATGGCATCCCAGTTGTACGCCAATAGGAGAATCAGTCCGAGACCAACAATCACGGCGCCTAGGCAGGAGAAGATGATCATGCCCCACGGGAGACCGCCGGCGGGCGGCGCTGGATAGCGGGCCAGGATGGCTTGGGATTGTTCGCCGGAAATGAGGCCGTCGCGTTCCCAGGAAGGTACTTCCCCTCGCAACCACTCTCGCTGATCCCCCATGGCATCCCCCTATTCCTGGCGCTTATTGAGGCTCTTACCAAACCCCGGACGCTGCGCCTGAAGGCTGGCGTCGCGGGGGCGTTTGGTAAGTTGAAGAGCCGCGTCGCCCAACGTGGACTCGTCTGACTCTCCAACCGACGCCCCATCGTTTTCTGCGCGGCAGCATACCGTGTCCAAAACGAACGGGAAGATAATGGCACATTCCGAGACGGTTGTCTATCCGCGCAGCCATCGCGCGTAGCAATTCTAATTTTGGAGACGGGATCATCGGCGTCGGGGTCGGTATCGGAATCGGGGTCGAATTTCCGTTGGTTTTATCGATACCGA
>JBAXWO010000713.1:0-1918 GCA_037128375.1 bacterium | reverse complement strand
TCCGGCCAATGCCGTAGGCCGCTGGCGCCCGCTGCTCAACCTCGCGGCCGAGTCGCAAGAAAAAGGCGCTTACGACCACGCCTTGCGCCTGTTCAGCCAGGCCGAAGCCCTGTACGCCCAAATCCTGAAAGTGCAGCCAGATAATCCCGACGTGCTGCACTTGCTCGGGGTGATGGCCCATCAACTCGGTGACAGCCAGGCGGCGACGGGTCTGATAGGCCGCGCCATAGCCATCGATGCCAAGGTGTCGGCTTTCCACAACAACCTGGGGAATGTGCTGAAAAGCCAGGACAGGTTGGACGAGGCCATCGCCAGCTACAGCAAGGCGGTGTGGCTGAAGCCGGTCCTCGCCGTGGCGCATTTCAACCTGGGCATCATCCTTCAGGAAGAGGATAGGCTGGACGAGGCGGAAACAAGTTACCGGAAGGTTCTGCAGATCAATCCGAATTACCCTACCGCCCATAACAACCTGGGTGCCGTCCTCCACGAGCAGAATCGACTGGATGAGGCCGAAGCCTGCTACCGGAAGGCGCTGCAGATCAAGCCGGATCTAGCGGAAACGCAGAGCAACCTGGCGCTGACCCTCATGGACCTGGGTCGGCTGGCGGAAGCGGAAGCATGTTGTCGGAGGGCACTGGAGATTGCCCCGAACTACGCGGCGGCCCACCAGAATCTAGCCACTTTATTGGCATATCTGTCGGACTTCGATCAGGTAGTGGCAGAAAGTGATGTCGCTTTGGGTCTTGCGCCTGATGCCGCCATGAGTTGGGAGCAACGCCTCTACAGCTTTTCCTACCACCCCGACCTCACCGCCGAGCAGATTTACAGAGAATTTGTCCGCTGGGGTGATCGCTTTCCCGATCCGGTGACGGACTTCAGTACCCACGACAGAACGCCGGGCCGCCGCCTGCGAGTCGGCTATGTCTCTCCCGACTTCCGGCGCCATACCTCCCGCTTCTTCTTCTGGCCGCTGTTTGCCAACCATGATCATGCCGTCGTCGAGATATACGCCTACTCCAATGTCGGCCGCGAGGACGATTTCACCCGGCAGTTCAAGGGGCTTTTTGACCACTGGCGCAACATCAGGGGGGTAACCGACAGCGATGTCGCCCGCATGATCCGCGAGGACGGGATCGATATCCTGGTCGATGGCTGCAGTCACATGCGGGATGACCGGCTGGGCGTCTTTACACTGAAGCCGGCTCCGATACAGGTCACTTGGCTAGGCGCGGCTTGGACCACCGGTTTGAAGGCGGTCGACTACGCGCTGATCGATCCCTACATGGCGCCTGAAGGCACCCTCACCCGGGAAGCCATCGTGCGGCTGCCGCAGTGCTTTGTGGCCTACCGCCCGCCTGAAGAAACGGCAGAAATTGCACCGCCCCCCTGCCTGAAGAACGGCTACATCACCTTCGGCTACTCGGGCCGTACCGAGCGCCTCAACCACCACACCTTCCGCGTCTGGGGAAACATCCTGCGGCTAATCCCGAAGGCACGGCTGATCCTGGATTATCCTGCGTTTGCCGATCCGCTGACCCAGGACCATTACCGGCAGTTCATGCGCCGCCACGGGATGAATCCCGACCAGGTGACCATGCGCCGGAGCGCCAACATCTTTGCCGGACTCAATGACATCGATATCCTGCTGGACAGCTTCCCGCACAGCGGCGGCACCATGTTGTTCGACGCGTTGTGGATGGGCGTGCCGGCCTTGACCCTGGCCAGCCGCCCGCCGGTGGGACGCATCGGCACCAGCCTCATGATCAACCTCGGTTTGCCGGAATGGGTGGCTCAAACCCAGGAAGAATACGTCGCCAAGGCCATCGCCCTGGCTCAGGACGTTCAGGCCCTGGCACGGCTTCGCGCCGGCATGCGCCAACGCATGCAACACTCGCCCCTTATGGATGGCCCGGGCTTC
>JBAXWO010000712.1:0-1918 GCA_037128375.1 bacterium | reverse complement strand
GGGCGGGACTACGTATAGTTTGCGCCCGATTGGTCCAAACCGCACCTGTAGCTCAATTGGATAGAGCATCAGACTACGAATCTGAGGGTTGCAAGTTCAAGTCTTGCCAGGTGCGCCATTTTTGGATCGATCAGGTCCATCCGGAAAGCCTGCCGGCTTTCTCGGGCTCCTAATTGGGGGGGAAATAACAGCGGCTGGGCCAACCGGCCTGACCCTAAGGACTTGCAGGGTTGACCCAAAGGAATCATGTTTCGTCGGAAAAAGAAAATGGATGACGCAAAGTCAGAGGAACAGATCCCGGCCCAACCGGACGCCGGGGAGGAAACCGCCGAAGCGGTACCCCTGTCGCCTGTCCCGGAGGTAGTGCCCGCAGTTGACCCGCGGGACGAGGAGATCGCCGCCCTGAAGGATCGCCTGCTCCGTCTCCAGGCGGATTTCGACAACTTCCGCAAGCGGATGGTTCGTGACCGCGAAGATCAGGCGCGCCGGGCCAGCGAGAAGATCCTGAAGGACATCCTGCCCGTCATCGACCATTTCGAACTGGGAATCCAGTCCGCCCACCGGCATCACGTGAAGCATACGGTCATCGAGGGATTCGCCGGGATTCTCGACCAGTTTCATCAGGCGCTGGAAAAGGCCGGGGTGACGCCCATTGAGACCAAGGATCAGCCTTTCGATCCGCACCTGCATGAGTGCGTCACCCAGTTGCCTTCCGAGGAACAGCCCGAAAACATGGTCATCCAGGAAACGCGACGGGGCTACAAGCTGGGTTCGTTCCTGCTGCGCGCGTCGCAGGTCATCGTCTCCTCGGGGCCGGGCTCCGCCCCGGACGCCGCGCCGTCCCCGCCAGCGGCGGAACAAGCCTGAACGTCCCGGGCGGGCACGGATGGAACTCCGTTCCGCGCTACAGCGTCGCCAGGAATCTCTCGAGGCGCGTCATTCCCTCTTCGATATTCGCCATGCTGCACGCATAGGAGAGGCGGATGTTCTCGTCGGCGCCAAAGGGCATCCCGGGCACCACGGCCACCTTCTCCGCATCGAGCAGGCGCTCGGAAAAGGCAATCGATTTCAGGCCAAAGGCCGAAATATTGGGGAATACATAGAAGGCACCCGCCGGACGGACGCAGGTGACGCCCCGCATGTCTATCAACCGCTTGTGCAGGTAACGGCGCCGCTCATCAAACGCCACCACCATCTTCGTCACGCAGTCCTGCGGTCCCCGCAACGCGGCGATCGCCCCGTATTGGGCAAAGGTGTTCGGGGCCGACGTGCTGTGACTCTGCAACGCCGAACCGGCCTTGACGATTTCGCTTGGCCCGGCGTAGTAACCCAACCGCCAACCCGTCATGGCGTAGGGCTTGCTGAAACCGTTGACGGTAATGGTCCGCTTGAAGATCTCCGGAGACAGACTTCCCACGCTGACCGCCTCCACGCCGTCGTAGACCATGCGCTCGTAAATCTCGTCGGATACGATATAGAGGTTGTGCCGCACGGCCACTTCCGCCAGCGCGCGGAGTTCCTCCCGGGTATAAACCATGCCCGTGGGATTGGAGGGGCTGTTGATGATCAGCGCCTTGCTCCGCGGTGTAATCGCCGCTTCGAGTTGACCCGGCGTAACCTTGAGACCATGCGCCTCGCTGCCGCGAACCATCACCGGCCGGCCACCGGCCACTCGCACCATTTCCGGGTAGCTGAGCCAGAACGGGCCGGGAATAAGGACCTCGTCCCCTTCCCGGCAGAGCGCCATGAAGATATTGAAAAGCGAATGCTTGGCCCCATTGCTGACCAGGATCTGCTCGATCTTGTAGGACAGCTTGTTCTCGGAGGCCAGTTTCTCGGCGATGGCCGCGCGCAGGTCCAGAACCCCGTCACTAGGCGCGTACTTCGTCTTGCCATCCCGCAACGCCTTGGCGGCCGC
>JBAXWO010000711.1:0-1919 GCA_037128375.1 bacterium | reverse complement strand
TACCGGAAGGTGAATCCCTCCGACCAGCCCATCCTGTTCCTGGCCCTGACCAGTCCGACCCTGCCGCTGTACGAGCTCAATGAGTATGCCGAAACGTTTCTGGCCCAGAACATTTCCATGGTGGATGGTGTCGCCCAGGTGGATGTGTTCGGATCCCAGAAATTCGCCGTCCGGATCCAGTTGGATCCCCACCAATTGGCGGCGCGGGGCATCGGACTGGACGAGGTGGCCGGCGCCATCCGGACCGGGAACGTGAATCTGCCCACCGGCATCCTGTACGGGCCCACGCGGGCTTTTGCGGTTCAGGCCGACGGTCAACTTTCGCACGCGAAGGATTACCGTTCCCTGATTGTCGCCTATCGGAACGGCGCCCCGGTGAGACTGGAGGAGTTGGGGTCGGTGCTGGACAGCGTCGAGAGCACCAAGGTGGCGGCGTGGTACTGCACCAGCAACCTGGTGCAGCGGTCGATTGTTCTGGCCATCCGGCGGCAGCCGGGCAAGAACACCGTGGAGGTGGTGGCCGAGGTCAGGAAATTGCTGACCAAGCTGAATGCCGACCTGCCCGCGGCGGTTTCCATGGAGGTGTTTATCGACGCCAGCCAGTCGATCAAGGAGTCCTATGAGGATGTGAGATTCACGCTGCTCCTCACCGTGATTTTGGTGGTGCTGGTTATTTTCATCTTTCTAAGGAATGTGTCGGCGACGTTGATCCCCAGCCTAGCCCTCCCGATGTCCCTGGTGGGAACGTTTGTGGTCATGGCGGCCCTGAATTACAGTCTGGACAACCTGTCCCTGATGGCGCTGACGCTGGCGTTGGGGTTTGTGGTGGATGACGCGATTGTGGTTCTGGAGAATATTGTCCGGCACCGGGAGATGGGGAAGGACGGGTTCACCGCGGCGTTGGATGGGACGCGGGAGATCAGTTTCACGATCGTGTCCATGACGATATCCCTGGCGGCGGTCTTTATTCCCGTGCTGTTCATGGGCGGGGTGGTGGGGCGGCTGTTCCGCGAGTTTGCCGTGACCATCGGGGCGGCGGTGCTGGTCTCGGGGGTGATCGCCCTGACGCTGATCCCCATGTTGAGTGCCCGGTTTGTCGGCGCCTCGCGGCGGGGCGGGCACGGAAAAGTGTATTACCTCATGGAGGCCGGATTTGACGCGGTATTGCGGGGCTATGCCGACAGCCTGCGGTGGGCGCTCGATCATGGCCGGACCATGCTGGGCTTGGCCGCGATCACGTTGATCGCCACCGGAGTCCTGTTCTGGGTGATCCCCAAGGGCTTCATGGCGAGCGAGGATCGCGGCCGGATCAACGTCGCCACGGAGGCCGTCGAGGGGATCTCGTTTGATGCCATGGTGACCCACCAGAACCAGATGATCCGGATCCTCCAGGCGGATCCCAACATCCAGGGTTTCATGTCCAGTGTCGGCGCCCGGGGGAGCGGCGGCGGCAATGTCGGGCGGTTCATGGTGAATTTGAAACCCCGCAAGGACCGCCGGATGACCACGGATGAAGTGGTTCAATCCCTCCGGTCCAAACTGGCCGGGGTCACCGGGATCCGCGCCTTTCCGGTCAATCCCCCGTTGATCAGCATTGGAGGACGCTCCTCTAAAAGCATGTATCAATACACCCTTTCGGGCACGGACACGGCGGAACTGTCCCGGGCGGCGGACCGGTTGGTGGAGCGGCTGCGGGAACTGGGTTCGCTTCAGGATGTGACCAGCGACCTGCAGTTGAAGAACCCGCAGGTGAATGTCGAGATTGACCGGGACCTGGCCTCTTCGCTCCAGATTACGGCCGATCAGGTTGAAACCGCGTTGTTCAACGCGTATGGCAGCCGTCAGGTTTCCACCATCCTTGCGCCGAACAACCAGTATGCCGTCATTTTGGAGATGCTGCCCGCTTATCAGGCGGACCC
>JBAXWO010000710.1:0-1923 GCA_037128375.1 bacterium | reverse complement strand
GGCCAGGGCCCCGCGCGACATGCCCTCGACCACGCCCTTCTGCACGGCCGGAATGAAGTTATGGGGGATCACGCCGCCCACAATCGCGTTCTCGAACCACTCCTCGTCTCCATTCGGCAGCGGCTCAACCTTCAGGTAGACTTCGCCGTACTGTCCGCGTCCGCCGGACTGTTTCTTGTGCTTGTAATGCCCCTCGCCCCGCCCCGTGATCGTTTCCTTGTAGGGGATTTTCGGGGTGCTCAGGATCACATCCACGGCACTGCGCTTCCGCATACGGTCCACCGCGGCGGCCAGATGCGTATCGCCCATGCCCGCGAGGATCGTCTCATGGGTGTCGACGTTACGTTCCACCCGAATGGTGGGGTCATCTTCCGCCAGCCGATGCAGAGCGTTACCGATCTTATCCTCATCCCCCTGCGTCTTCGCCGACACGGCGTACCACATGACGGGATTGGGGAACAGGAAAGGCGCGAACGTCGCTTTTGCGCCGCCCTGGCACAACGCATCGCCTAGAGTGGTCGCCTTCAGCTTGGAAATGGCCACGATATCGCCGGCTTCGGCTTCGACAATGGGCAGTTGCTTCTTGCCGTTGAATGCCACGAACTGGACGATCCGCTCCTTCTGGTCCTTGTTGACGTTCAACACCTCGGTATCGGCCTTCAAGGTCCCGCCGCAAACGTAGACAAAGCTCATGTGACCGATGAAGGGATCGTTGACCGTGCGCCAGACGAACCCGACAAACGGCGCCTTGGGCGAGGCATCGATCACCTTGCCTTCAGCATCCTTCATCGGGCGATCCGCCGGGGACGGGAAGAAGCGGGCGATACCGTCGAGCAACTCCGCCACGCCCACGCCCTTGAGCGCCATACAGGCGAAGACCGGAACCAGTTTGCGATCGAACACCGCGTGCCGCAGGCCGTCCGAGATTTCCGTTGCCGACAACGCCTGCCCGCCCAGGTACTTCTCGATCAGCGTATCATCGGTCTCCGCCGCCATCTCCACCAGGGAGTTCTTGCATTCCTTCACCAGTTCGCTCACCGAATCCGGCGGATTGACGCAGCCCAGAACATCCATCACGGCGCTGTTGTCCGGCATAGGAATCACCACCGGAATACACCGAGCCCCCCACATGGCCTTGATGTCCGCCATGACCTTGTCGAAAGGCGAATTCTCACGATCCAATCCGGTCACCACGATCGCGCGGGGCAACTCGAGCGCATCGGCCTGCTTCCAGGCCTTGGCCGTGCCCACCTGGATGCCGGCATGGGCATCCACGGTAATCAGCGCCGCCCCGGCGATCCGACTCGCCTGAATCACCTGCCCGAAAAAGTCCGTATAACCGGGCGTGTCGCAAAACACGATATCCATGTTGTGGCCGTCTGAACTCTTGTACAGGCCGCAGAAGGACTTGGCGTAGATGGTCGTCTTGCGCGCCTTTTCCTCGTCGGTGTAGTCCCCCAGGCTGGAGCCCTGATCCACCGAACCCAGGCGGTCATTGATCCCCATCTTGTACAACAACGCATCGGCCAGCGTGGTTTTACCGCTTGCCGTATGCCCCATTAAGACAAAATTCCTGACGTCGCTAACAGCAATATCCTTCATGATTCCTTTCTTCGCCCTTTAATTGACAAATTCCGCCCCGCCGCCAGCGGGAACAAATCATGCGATCCTCTATCAGCACCCTCTCCCACACACCCTGTTTCCGACACAATGGCCGCCACTAAAAAGGGTTCTTACTATCACATCGGTCGGGAGTTGCACAACTCTAAGATTGAAGACGCATGACGGGCCGGGCCGCGGGCGCATCTGCGATGGAGTGGCATGCTTGGAAATCAACTTGCCCGCCAAGAACACCATGTCGACATGCCGCGCCCAATCCCATCAGGTGGACGCCGGTGTCCCTACCGGCGTCAGACCGCGCTG
>JBAXWO010000071.1:0-9128 GCA_037128375.1 bacterium | reverse complement strand
GCCCCTTGAAGCACCAACGGCTTCCGTATGGCTTGGCTTTTCCAAACGCAAAGACTGTTATATATCCGCCTTTTCATGGTGACAATAAAGCTATTTTTTGCCTTTATTGCAACATAAAAAGCCAGTTATTCGCATGGGTTACGCCAGTCAAATGGATACCCCAGAATGCGAATTGCTGAACCCCAAGGCACCCAGCTTGCGCCGCAGGGACGTCGAGGCGTCGGGCGACAGGATCGTCGTGTATTGAAACTCCCGCCGTTCGGGATAATCACGGCGCAACCGGTCGAAGTGTTTCGCCCGCTGTTCCGCATCCTGAACAGCCGTCTCACGCAAGCGCCGATCGTCGGCCTCAATGTCGTATAGCCGGCGGACGATCCCCCGCAAAACCGCCTCATCGGGCCGGCCCCCGGCTTCCACCCGGATCTGCGGCACCAGCGGCGCCGGCATGAGCGGCTCGTGCGACCAGGAGGGTTCGACTCCGAGAAACCGGCACGCCTCACGGTAGACCATCACCGTCCCCATCACCTTCCCCTCAAAGGAATGCCCGGCAATGTGGGGGGTCCCGAGGTCGGCGCGCGCCAGCATATCGGTCCGGTAGCGGGGTTCCCCCTCCCAGGTATCCAGCACAACATGCCCCACCTGTCCGGACGCCAGCGCCTCCAGAAGCGCCCCGGTTTCCACCACCGCGCCGCGGGCCGCATTCAGGAAAAGGCACCCCTTCCTCGCCTTCGCGAAAAAGGCCCCGTCGGCCAGATGCAGCGTCTTGTCCGGACCGTCTTTCAGCAACGGAACATGAACCGTGATCACATCCGCTTCGGCCAGAATCCGATCCAGCGGCACGAAGGGACCGGGCTCCAACTCACCCCGGCCGCCCCCCGCCCCTCCGGCTTTTTCCGCCCGCTCCCGCGGCGGATCGTTCATCAGTACCCGCATCCCCAGGGCGCGGGCTTTTCGAACCACACGACTCCCCACGTTCCCCACACCGATCACCCCGAGGGTCGTTCCCTCCAAGGTGAGCCCATGCCGTTCGCCAAGGCACAGTAACGCGGCCGTGATGTATTCCGACACGCTGTTGGCATTGCATCCGGGGGCAAAGCACCACCGGATGCCGGCCCGGTCGAAATAGTCCAGATCCAGGTGATCGGTCCCGATGGTGGCCGTGCCCACGAAACGTACCCGGCTGCCTTCCAGCAGGGCCCGATCAACCTTCGTGGTCGACCGGAGGGCAAGTACATCCGTGTCCCGGACATCGGCTGGCGAAATATCCCGCCCCTCCATCACGCGCACCTGGCCCAGCGTGCTAAAGGCCTCCTCCGCAAAGGGCATATTGGTGGCGCAAATGATCCTCATGCCCCCTCCTTCACCGCACGTCCGACCGCACGCACCAGTTCCCGCAAGACGGGCTCCGGCGTGACCAGCGGCGGCATCACATAAACGACGTTGCCGAGGGGGCGGAGCAGGATGCCCTCCTGCCGTAACCGATCCCGGATTCCGGCGGCCCGCACGGCGCCCCGTCCCTGCGCGTCATCGTTCAGTTCGATCACCCCGATCATGCCCAGCCACCGCACATTGCGCACATCGGGAAGATCCTTCAGCGCGCCCAACTCCTCCGCAAGCACGTTCCCCAAAGCCGCCGCACGGGCCACGATGCCCTCATCCTGGTAGACCGCAAGGGTTTCGACCGCCGCCGCCGCCGCAATGGGATTCCCGGCAAAAGTGTGGCCGTGATAGAACGTGTGATCCTGCGGCAGGTCGCGAAACGTACTGAAGATAGGCTCCCGAACCACGGTCGCGCTGATCGGCAGATACCCGCCGGACAGACTCTTCCCCAGGCACACCATGTCGGGCAGAATCCCGGCATGTTCAAACGCGAACATCTTCCCCGTTCGACCGAACCCCATGGCCACCTCGTCCGCGATCAGAAGAACCTCCTTCTCGCGACACAACGCGGCCAGCCGCCGCAGATACTCGGCCGAATGCATCCGCATCCCGCCGGCGCCCTGGCACATGGGTTCGATAATGACAGCCGCCAGTTCATGCGCATGCTCCCGCAAAATCAGCCGCATCGTATCGAAACACTCCTCCAGACAGACCTCGCCCGACTCGTGGAACGCGCAGGCCCCGCAACACGGCGACGGAGCCTGGAACACCGGAAACACGACCGACGCGAAGGGCTCGTGAAACTTCTTGAGGTAACCCACCGACACCGCCCCGAGCGTATCCCCGTGATAGGCGAAATCCAGGGCCGCGAACCGGCATTTCTCGGGGCGGTCAAGGTTATGCCAGTATTGCAGCGCGATCTTGAGCGCCGCCTCCACCGCACAGGCGCCGTCACTGGCGAATAACACACGCCGGTCATCCGGGAACAGTTCATTCAACCTGGCAGCCAGTTCTATCGCCCGCGGATGCGACAAATTCCCGAGAATGCTGTGCTGCAGTTCCCGCGCCTGCCGGACGATCGCCTCGACCAGACGGGGGTGGTTGTGCCCAAGGTTGCAGGCCCACCAGGACGAGATGGCATCGAGATATCTCCGACCCGTCGACTCGTAGAGATACACCCCCTCGCCCCGCGAAATGATGGGAAGATGCCCACCCTCGACGACCGAATGCTTCGTATAGGGATGCCAGATGCTCCGCCGATCCATCGCCTCATACCGGGTTGTATCGAAGTTCGCGCCCATCGTCATTCCCTCCCGCCCGGTACGTCAGAACGCGAACACCCGCCCTGAATCGACAAGCCGTCCGTGCTCAAACCGCACACCCTCATCGGCCAGCAATCTAATTTTACGCTGCACGGCGTCACCCGCCGCCGCGCCCTGGAATCCGCCCACCCCCAAATCGGCGGAGATCACGCGGTGGCACGGCACCTGCGGCGCATAGGGATTCACCCGCAGAGCCTGCCCCACCGCGCGGGGTGCCGCACAGCCGATCTGCCGCGCCACCAATCCATAGGTCGACACACACCCCCTGGGAATGCGGGCCACCGCCGCATATACGCGCCGTTGAAAGGCTGTAACCGGCTTGGCCACTCACTCTCCCATGCTCGTCTACAGCTTGTAGGTCAGTCCGCCAATCAACTGAAAGTCGTTGGCTTTCCGGTCAACCGCCGGTTCGCTGTTGTACTTGTCCTGCGCCACGATCCGCAGGCTCAACCGCGCGTTCATGGCCGCCTCGGCGCCCAGTTCGGCATTGAGCAGATAACGGCTAAAGTCTTCAAGGGCAGGCAGATATTCGACCGATTCCCAGACTTTCGACGTGGCGCTCATCTTGAGTTCGTATTTCTCCGCCACCCGCAGGGCGACATAGTCATCTGCCTTCACCCCCGCCAGTTTCTCCCGAATATAGGAGACACCGAGTTCGACACCGAGCGTCTGCGTATCGCTTTTCAGCAGATACTGTCCGATACCGGGACCGATCATCAACCGGTAGTCAAGGTTCGCAATGTCGTCGTTGCGAATCTCGCTATTGAGGTAGGCGTAAGTGCGCTCGTTCAGAAGTCGGCGGTATTCCATGAAAGCCCGCGAATTCTGGACGTTCGTGTCCATCTTCTTCGTGTCGTTGGTGGTGGTCACCTCGGTTTCTCCGTAGTTGGCCTCGACCCCCACCTTAGCCTCATTTTTATCCTGTTTGCAGGCTGAAATGACACTGCCATTGATCAGCATGTTCCGCGTATTGCCGCGCGACAGGTTGATCCCCGCCGCCACCGTGGTGTCCCACGCCGGCACCGGCTTCACCTCTTGCGCCAACACGGATCCCGCACACAGGGCCAGCATCCCGAGCGTCGCTATCTTGTTCATGATCTCTCCTTGTTTTGTATTAAGCAAAGGGTCACTTCTTTAACAAGTCCCTGATCTCCGTCAGCAGTTTGACTTCCGCCGGAGGCTCAACCGGAGCGGCAGGCGCAGGTTTGGCATCATGCTTGCGCTGCATGGCGTTCATTCCCTTGATCACCATGAAGATGGCGAAAGCTACGATTAGAAAATCGATCACGGTGTTGATGAATAGACCATAGTTGAGGGTGGCCGCCCCGGCCTCTTTCGCCTTGGCCAAGGTCTCGTACTTCCCTTCCCCGAGCACCACGAAAAGACCGGCGAAATCGACGTTGCCCATGAGCTTCCCTATGGGCGGCATCAGAATATCGGATACGAGCGACGACACGATCTTGCCGAACGCTCCACCAATGATGATGCCGATGGCCATGTCCATCACATTCCCCCGCATCGCGAACTGCTTGAACTCTTTCATCAAACTCATACCCAATCTCCTTTCTATTCACGGCGGCTTGGAATGCTGCCGCACTCGTTGTGTGACGCTACATCCGATCATGAAGGATGGCAACTACCTTTCCATCCCGGAGGAAGACGCCTCAAAGTCGGAACAACTATCGGTTGCTTCCACCACCTTCTGGTGCCGACCGCATCGCTGAGTGAAGGGGTTGACGATGAAGTGACGGCAATACCGGCACAGGCGGCCTTTTTCGTCCTCATCAAAAACGCGAATCGCACGCGGTGCATCGCTCTCATCAAAGATGGACGGCCTGGGTTTCAAGGGAGCCGGAGCCTCGGACTCCGCCGCGAACTCATGGCCGCAAGCCGCGCATTTCAGCAACTCGCCAACCTTCTTGAACCCGTCGTACTTGGGCACGCGTTTGAGGAAGCTCTTTTCCCCGCATGCCGAACAAATCGCCTTAACCGAATCCCCGGCCATAGGCACCTCACCCCTCCTTAACCATTCCCCCTACGAGTTCCTTCGACTTCTGCACCGCCTCATCAAGCTTGCCGGGGTCTTTCCCTCCGGCATTGGCCAGCCCGGGCTGCCCGCCGCCTCCCCCGCCCGCGACCTTGGCCACATCCTTGATCAGTTTGCCGGCATGCACGCCCTTCTTCACCCACTCGGGGCTCACCGCCGCAATGAATTGAGCCTTGCCCGCGCTCGCGGCGCCAAGCACCACGACGGCCGGGGCCGCTTTCGCCATGACCGCCTCCGCCAGGCTTTTGAGCGCCTCCGCCGTCAACTCTCCCACCGAGGCGGCAATCAGTTTCACGCCTTTCACCTCGCAGGCCAGTCCAAGCAGCCCCTCCACCTTCTGAAGCGCCACCGCCAATTCCTGATCCTTGAGCTGCTTCTCAAGGGCCTTGACCTGCCCGGACAGCGCTTCCACACGATCGGGCACTTCGGAGGACGACACGCTGAACCGCTTGGCCAGCCCCTCCAGCATCACCCGGTCCTGTACCATGGCCTCATAGGCAGGCACTCCCGCCACCGCCTCGATCCGTCGTACGCCGGACGCGATGGAGCACTCGGACAGTATCCGGAAAAGTCCGATCGTCCCTGTCGCGGCCACATGCGTGCCACCGCAAAGTTCACGGCTGTACCCGCCGACATTCACCACGCGCACGGTGTCGCCGTACTTCTCATCGAAGATGGCGATGATCCCGGAGCCCTGCACATCCTTCAACGCCATTTCGATGGTGGTGACCGGATCGTTCGACACCACCATGTCATTCACGCGCCGCTCAACGGCGGCAATCTGGTCGGGGGTCAGGGCCTGATAATAGGCGAAATCAAACCTCAGGCGATCGGGCGCCACCATCGAACCCGCCTGCTTGATGTTCGGGCTGACGATCTCGCGCAACGCGTGCTGAAGAAGATGCGTGGCCGTGTGATGCCGCGCCACCGCCGCACGCCGCGCATCGTTGACCTTGGCGGTCACCCGCGCCCCCCTGGCAAGGGTCCCGCGCTTCATCTTCCCCACGTGCAGCACCACGCCCTCGGTCGGCTGGCGGGTATCGGTCACTTCGAAGTCGCCGTCCGGTCCGAGTATCGAGCCGTGATCGCCAAGCTGCCCGCCCTTTTCGGCGTAGAACGGCGATTCCGTCAACAGGATCGCGCCCTCCATACCCTCGTCCAGTCGGTCGATGATCGCGCTGGCGCCCTCCGCGCCCTTCCGAAGCAGTTCAACCACGCCGGCGGGGCCTTCCATCCCGGCGTATCCTGTAAAGACCGTCTTGACGCCGCGGGCCACCAGGTCGGACACCAGGTCGGCATCCCCATCCGCCGCCGCGGCGCGACGCGCTTCACGGGCCCGGCGACGCTGTTCATCCATCAACACGGCAAACCGTTTCTCGTCAACCGCCATCCCCTTTTCCCTCGCCATCACCACCGTCAAGTCCAGGGGAAATCCATAGGTATCATATAACTTGAACGCCTCATCACCCGGAAAGACCTTGTCCGGACTCCTGGCCGCGGCCGCGGCTACATCCTCGAAAAGCGCCAGACCGCGGTCCAGCGTCGTGGAAAAACTTTCCTCCTCCGCCAGGATCGCCCGCGCGATCTCCTGCCGGTGCTGCCCGAGTTCCGGGTAGGCCAGGCCCATCGTGGACTCCAGCGTCGGAAGGAGTGTCGTCATGAACGGTTTGGTGAACCCGATCTTGCGCCCGTAGCGCACCGCGCGGCGCAGCAATCGCCGCAAGACGTAGCCCCGCCCGTCGTTGGATGGCAATACACCGTCACCGATGGCAAACGCCAGGGTGCGCAGGTGATCGGCGATCACCCGCATCGCGATGGCGCTTTGCCCCTCGTAGGGATGCCCGCTGGCCTTGACCATGGCCTGGATCATCGGCTGAAAGACATCCGTGTCGTAGTTGGACGTCTTGCCCTGGATCACCGAGGCCACGCGTTCGAAGCCCATGCCGGTATCCACGTGTTTGGCAGGCAGTTCCTCCAACGACCCGTCCGACCGGCGGTTATACTGGATGAAGACATGGTTCCAGATCTCGATCACTTCCTGTTTGCCGGCATTGATCATGTCGGGGGTGCAACCGTCGGGCGTCCGGTCGTAATGTATTTCCGAGCATGGACCGCAGGGGCCGGTCTCGCCCATTTCCCAGAAATTATCCTTGTCGCCAAACTTCAGGATGTGGGACGGATCGACGTCCGTGACCTCTTTCCAAATCGCCAGAGCTTCATCGTCGTCCTTGTAAACGGTTACCCACAAGCGGTTTTTGGGAAGGCCCCAAACCTGGGTCAGCAGTTCCCAGCCCCAGGCAATGGATTCGCGCTTGTAGTAATCGCCAAACGACCAGTTGCCCAGCATTTCGAAAAAGGTATGGTGATAAGTGTCATGTCCGACTTCCTCCAGGTCGTTATGTTTACCGCTGACCCGGATGCACTTCTGGGAGTTGGCCACCCGCCCATACTGGCTGGCCCGCGCGCCGAGGAAGATCTCCTTGAACTGGTTCATGCCGGCGTTGACGAACAGCAGGGTCGGGTCGGCCTGCAGCACCACAGGGGAACTGGGAACGATCTCGTGCCTCTTCGACCTGTAGAAATCCTGAAACGACTGCCTGATTTCAGCCGCGGTCATATCTGTACGCGCCATAGCCATCCCATTCCTCTCTGCTGACAAACCCCGACACTGAACGAATTCAAGGAGCCAGAGGCTATATCACCCGCCGGATTGATTCAAGATTCATGTACTGCGCGTAAGCGGCGGGGGCGCATGTCAGTTCCGTAAGGCCCGTCGTTCACGCTCATTCACCCTTCAGTCATCAGGTATACCCTGACACTATGTTCAGAATTCTACCTATTGAAGAGAACGCCTAATCTGTCATGATAAAAGAAACTTAATAGTTCCTGAAAAAGCGAGGGTGTATGGGGTACAGAACGATAGACATAAGGACATGGGTAAAGGGCCTGCTCGTCGATTGTCCACTGGGGACCCCTCTGGAAAGTTGCCCCGCTAACAAGATCAGAAGCCTCCCTTTGCACGATATCGTCCGTCTTGCCAACAGTTTGTCCGAGAAAAAACTGTCTGCAATCGTCGCGATCCATGAGAAGTGCGTGAGGCAAAGGGAACAAGGCGGCGGCAATTAGCGGAGGATCCCATGAACATTCTCGTGGTGGATGATAATCCTCTCGTTTTACATGTGATGAGTGCTTTCTTTCGCCGCAAGGGCCATACGGTCATGACCTACGACGCCCCGCTCGCCTGCCCCCTCTATACGGCACCATCATGTCCTTGCTCCCCTGAACCCGTATGTCCCGACATCATCATCTCCGACGTTGATATGCCCAATGTGGATGGAGTGTCTTTTGTTGAGGTTGTCTTCAATAAACGATGCAAGTGCAAGCACATTGCCTTGCTCTCCGGAAAAGACCTATCGGACCAGACCCGGAAACGTGCCAGCACCATGGGAACAAGATTCTTTACCAAACCTCTCGACTTTGATGAGTTCGAGACCTGGGTAATGTTCCGCGAACGAGCCCACAACTGCCCCCTTCTCCCACCCAGTCTCCCCTTATCTCACCACCCGCACGCGCGAAGGCTCCCTCACGAACCTCCCGCGTGCCCGCTCCCCTGATGCGCCGCCATCCTGAGGCAAGACGGACGGTGGTCAAAAAACTTCCCCGGCAGAATCCGAAGAACCGCAGGGTCAAGAGCACGGTGGCGCCGTTTCAAGATGGCTAATATTTTGATTGCACGCTCACCATCATTTCACTATATTCGGAGCATAAAGATGCATTGGAGCGGTACTTGTCATTTATGGAGGTGAACGGGCAGACAGGAGACAGAAACAGAGAAGAGAAAAGTGGTTTGGTATTTGGTTTTATTTGAGTTGAAGAAGATCTATTTGGTTGAGGAGGTAAGTTGTGAATATTTACGTTGGTAATCTGCCGTATGAAATGACTCAGGAAGAAATGCGCAAAACATTCGAGGCGTATGGTCCTGTCGAATCCGTCAACATCATCCAGGATCGCGAGACTGGCCGTTCCAAAGGTTTCGGGTTCGTTGTGATGCCCGACAACGCCCAGGGACAGGCCGCGATTGCCGCCTTGAATGACAAGGACTTGGGCGGTCGCAAGATGAAGGTGAACGAAGCCCGCCCGCGCACGGATAGCCCCAGCGGCGGCGGTTTCGGTGGTGGCGGTGGCGGCGGCGAGCGTCGCGAACGCCGTTGGTAACAACCGTTCCCTGAGAATGGATCAGGCCCGTGTTTCCCCCGGGCCTGTTTTTTTGCCTTAATTCGACCTTCTGTCAGCCGAACAGGGACAATTGTCCCGAATCCCGACCCTTCCGCTTCCGCCGGGCCAGTTTCGGCTGACCGGCATCGCCGAACTCCCCCTCC
>JBAXWO010000709.1:0-1925 GCA_037128375.1 bacterium | reverse complement strand
GCTACGGCCCGGTAAACGGGCACCCTTCGACCCGCACGGAAGCCGCCAAGGCGGCGCCCGAACGAGTCTACGGACTGGCGGGCTGGCGCGGCGTGCGGACGGCGCCGAAGGAAGCGGCAGAGTAGGAGGAATGATGAAACATTCAACATTCAACACGCAACGTTCAACATACACTGAAGGAACTGAAGGAGTCGCGGCGCTGGTTGCGTCTGATCGTAAAGGCTCAACTGGTGAAGGAGACGAGTCGCATTGAGCCATTGCTTCTGGAAACCGAGGAATTGATCCGAATCTTTGCGGCGAGCATTCGCACGTCACGTGAACGAAAGGGTACGAAATGAAAAGACGCAAGTCATTGAATGTTGAGTGTTGTGTGTTGAATGTTGAATGTTTATTGAAAGCGCGCCGAACCGCCATGCTGGCGGCTTGTTTTGCGCTGGCCGCAGTCGTCCCCACCTTTGCGGCCGATCCCGGCCTTGCCGACGCCCGCTTCAAGGGCTCCGGCAAGGTCGATCTGGCGCGGATCAGCAACGTGGTGGCCAAGCCGTCGGGCGAGGCGGGTGTTGGCATGATCACGTTTGACCTCGCCTGGGACTGGTCTTGGCGCGCGGCGTGGGAGGTGGATGCCGCGCAGACGGGCGGCAAGGAGAAGCTGAAGCTGGAGAACTGGGATGCGGCCTGGATTTTTGTGAAGTACCGCATGCCGGGCGGGTCGTGGCGCCATGCCATGCTCGCGGCGGATGCGGCGAAGCATGCCGTTCCCTCCGGCGCGGCCCTGGAAGTCGGGAAGAGCAACGATGGAAAGAAGGGCGTGGGCGTGTTCATCCACCGTGCTGCCGCAGGCCAGGGGCCGAATGACTGGAAGGGCGTGACGCTGCGCTGGCTCTTGCCTGTCGGGGCCAATGCGGAGGAGGGGGTCTCTTCCGAGTTCGAAATGCACGCGACGAAGGAGAAGCCGGCCGAAGGTGCCGCTTTTGATCCGGCCACGGCCGAGGTGAAGGTGCTGGCGCTGGAGATGGTGTATGTGCCGCAGGGGGCGTTCTGGCTGGGTGACGGCACAACCAATGGTGTTGCTGGCCAGTTCACAGCCGGTCTGGGCAGCGCGCCGTTCCGGATCGAGAGCGAGCAGGCGATCAAGCTAGGGGGCGATACGGCGGATTATCTGAATAATCATGACGCGGTAGGGATGGATTCGGGCAACATGGACGATTTCAACAGTGACCAGCCGGCGATATTGCCTGCGGCCTTCCCCAAGGGGTATGCGGCGTTCTACTGCATGAAGTGCGAGGTCACGATGGCCATGTACGTGGAGTACCTGAATATGCAGCCGTATGCGCGCCAGGCAGCGTCCGTCACCGCGAAGCTCTCGCTGCCGGAGGGAACGTTGGCGATGAATAACCACAGTCATAACTCGCCCAGGGCTGGCGTCTTCATCCAGGCGCCGGGCACGCCGGATTCGATGGCCCCGCTGCAGGTTTCCCGCGGAACGTTCGTCATGAGCGGAACCGTGACCCAGCCTGGCACGGCGGCGGTCTTTAAAACCACGATGCCGTTCGTGCCGTGTCATTTCATGCCTTGCCAGGGGGCACGGGGGTTCGCAGCCTGGTCGGGCTTGCGACCCATGAGCGAACTCGAATATGAAAAGGCCTGCCGCGGACCGGTCAAGCCTGTGGCGAATGAGTATCCTTGGGGTACCACGGGCATCGCGGGGATGGATCCGGCGGCGGGCGGCAAGTATGTCCTGACCAATTTCAACCAGGTTACGGAAAGCATTAGCTGGGTGGGCGATAATGGTCCGGATGCCACACGCGGAAACGCGTTTTTTGTCGGCAACAATGTCGCGCTTGGATGGCCGACGCGGGTGGGTATCTTCGCCACGCCGGAGAGCGACCGCGTGACGGCCGGTGCGACGTACTGGGGGATTCTGG
>JBAXWO010000708.1:0-1927 GCA_037128375.1 bacterium | reverse complement strand
CATGGCATCAGGCATGGCAAAGCCGGGGCTGACACCCCGTGGGTAACGGATGATCACGGGGCCGTTCCATTGCGTGGCGGAATATAGCATCTGAACCAATTCCAGCCCGTCCGCGGGTTGCATGATGACCAGGTTTGGGATGGAACGAAACAGAGCCAGATCAAAAATCCCATGGTGCGTGGGGCCATCGTCGCCCACGATCCCGGCACGATCCAGGCAGAAGATAACGGGCAGGTTCTGCAGGCAGACATCATGAATGATGCAGTCGACCGATCGCTGCGCGAAGGTGGAGTATACCGCAAAAACGGGGCGCAAGCCCTGCGTTGCCATGCCCGCAGCGAAAATGACGGCGTGTTCCTCGCAAATACCCACATCGAAAAAGCGGTCGGGGAACCGTTCAGCGAAAGCGGACAATCCGGTTCCCACCTGCATGGCGGCGGTGATCGCCACCAACCGCGGATCACGTGCCCCCAGGGTCTCCATGGCGGCGCCAAAAATGTGAGAATAGGACGGAGCCGAGGAAATTTTCAGCGGAGTGCCTGACTCTACATCGAAACTGCCGGTTCCGTGCCAGGTTTCGGGACAGGTCTCGGCGTAGGAATACCCCCGCCCTTTCTGCGTGGAAATATGCAACAGAATAGGATGATCGTAATCGCGGGCTATTTCCAGGGCGGCCACCAGACGGGCGATGTCGTGCCCGTCAATCGGCCCGATATAACGCAGCCCGAGCTCCTCGAAAATGACACTGTGCAAGAACAGGCCTTTGATCGTCTCTTCTATCCGGTAATAGGCGCGCCTCAGCCAGTTTGACCGGCGGGCGATCCGTGCCGCCGCGGCCTCGATCGAACTTTTCCAACGATTGTACCGGGGGTTCGCCAGGAGTTCGCCGAGGTGACGCGCCAAGCCTCCGACATTCGCCGAAATGGACATCTCGTTGTCGTTCAAAATCACCACCAGACGTTTGGTGGTCGACGCGATATTGTTCATCGCCTCGAAGGAGATGCCGCACCCGAGGGAACCATCACCCACCACAGCCACCACATGCTCCCGACTGCCGCGCCGGTCACGCGCCACCGCCATGCCCAGCGCGGCGGAGAGCGCGGTTCCGGAGTGCCCAGCCCCGAATGCGTCGCAGGGACTTTCAGCCCGGTTCTGAAAACCAGATAACCCCTGATACTGACGAAGCGTATCAAAACGATCCCTGCGGCCGGTCAGGATTTTGTAGGCATAAGACTGATGGCCTACATCCCACAGTATCCGGTCGTCCGGCGGAGTAAACACTTTCAGCATCGCCACCGTCAGTTCAACCACCCCGAGATTCGGCGCGAGATGCCCTCCCGTATGGCTGACGGTCGTAACGATCAACTCCCTGATTTCTTCCGCCAACTGCTTCAGTTCGGTGTTATCCAACCCCTTGAGGTCCGCGGGGCTATCGATCTTGTCAAGTAGTGCCGTCATACCGCCTTGCAGGCCTCCTGGTGAAGCCGACGAATCAACAGGAGATCGGCATGGGTGGCCGTCCGCCGATGATAGCGGTTTTCCACCTTGGTCCGGAGTTCGTCCCAATCAAGCGAGGCGGGACAACTGCTATAGTCCCAGCGTTCCTCGTTCTCAAGCTTGAACTGCCACTTGACCTTATCGCGCATGATGGTTACCCGGATTTCACGGCGTGTACCGTCTTCCAGTCGATCGATCCAGCAGATTTGTCGTTGCATACAGATCCTTCCCGGTACTTTCGCCCGGATGAGGTGAACCTCGCCCAAGGGGCGCTCTCGGTTTAGAATGCCCCAAATAGCAGGGTTGTGAAACTGACCACCGGCGAAGTTTCGCGATAATCATCGACGGCGGCCCGCACCTCGTTGACGGCGGATTTGACATCTTTGTACAGAGTCTCGTCCTTCACAAGTTTGCCGAGGAGCCCCTCGCC
>JBAXWO010000707.1:0-1933 GCA_037128375.1 bacterium | reverse complement strand
GAAACTTCAGAGGTGGATACAGCCAGGTCCAGACTTCCCAGCTGCCAAGCCGGGCAAACTGCGCGGTCCGGTGCATGCCGTAGATGCCGCTGAACAAGATATCGCAGCCGATCGCCGCGACGAACAGACCCGCAAACCCCCACCCTGACACCAGCAACGCTGCGGTGATCACAAACACAACCCCTTCCATGAAGTAGATGTATTTCATGCGCCCGGTATGCTTGGTGACGATCACAAAGTGGGTGTGGCAGCGCGTCGTGGTGAAAACCATCAGCATGGCCCCGAGCAGCCAGTCATTGAGGGGCCCCCAGCCTACCTTGCCGGAGGTCCAGACGGTCACGAAACTGCCATTGCACACGGCCAGGCTAACCGCAGCAAAGACAGACATCGAGGCGGTGATCATGACAATATCCTTGAGACGATCGACCAGACGTTTGTGCTCGTGGCGGACATACATTTCCGACAGGGCCACTTCGGAGAAATCAAAAACGCGGCTGACGAGTTGCTGCCCGACCATCATGGCTTTGTTGCATACAGACCAGATGGCGGCCGCATCCAAGCCCATGATCCGGCTAACAATCACCACCTGACTTGCATTGAGCAGCTGATTGCCAACCGTCAAGAGGAACACATCCTTGCCGAACCCGCACATTTCCCAAAAACTCTTGAAATTCGGCCGGCCCCATTGTCCCCGCTTCGGCCAGAGCGACATTCTGCACGTCACCGTAAAACCAATGCAGGCCGTCAGCACGGCGCCTATCCCGTTACTGAACAAAAGACTGAAAACTCCCCAGCCCCATGCGAATCCCAGCCATTGAAACCCCAGTCCGATCAGGAACATGAGCGCGGTCATATAGTTGTAAACATCCTGCCGCTGGTAGGCATAGAGGGGCGAACCCAAGACCCTCGTCGCAAAAACAAACGCCGTGATGCCGCATTGTCCCACGACCAGGATCTGAAAATTCCTGGAAAGCCCCGCGGGAATCGCCATCAGACCGGGCAGCAGGGGACTGCAAAGCCAACCGATCAACAGGACCAGCAACCCCTGGACGACAAACACCACTCCTCCCGTCGTGATGGTGGCGCCAAATTGACCGGTCTCCTTGTTGTCCTTGTGATCGATCAGGGCTCGCGCAAAGGCGATCGCCATCCCAAAGTCAATGATGCCGGCGTAGCCGGCGATCTGGGTTGCCACGGCCCAAAGGCCGAATTCCGCCCTCGACAGGTACTGCAACGCCAGGGGAACCGACATCGCGGTGAACACAATGTTGGCGGCAATCGCCAGATAACTGGAGGATACTGCACGTACTACATTCTTGACCCGTCTCATCGGTTGGAGGACTTTCCATGGCGGCGTGAATTTGGGGGCCTTGTCGGATCCCCCGCGTTGAGTCTCACTGTTTACGCGCCCCTATGGCGACGCCAATGTAGAGGGATGCCGGGCTGCCGGCGGGCAGCACCCCCTGTCGCCCGAGCGTTTTTCCGACAAGATTCAGCAGAGGACAAAAAAGACGATTGTATACGCGTCGGCCAAGTACGAGCGGGTAGTGAACAAGAGGATGGCCGGGATCCCGGAGATGTTGGGCAAAACAGAAGAGAAGCTGAATAATGCACCGGAGTTCGGTGGTCAGCTTGTAACTCTCCACCACCTGAAAACCGGAGGAGGCCACCAGCTTTTCGAGCCCTTCACTCGTCCACCTGAAGTAGTCATGCGGGCACCCGTGCTCTTCGTACATGCCGTGTGTCGTGAGGAAAAGTTGCCCGCCGGGCTTGAGGATCCGGCGGCACTCCGCAAGGTAAGCGGCGGGATTCTCGACGTGTTCGAGAACCTGGGTGGAAAGCACGACGTCATAGCTATCCGAAGGCTCTTGCGTCAGGTTTTCGGCCGTTAGCAGCCTGTCAATACCGGGGCTTTGGGTCACATCGGCCCGGA
>JBAXWO010000706.1:0-1936 GCA_037128375.1 bacterium | reverse complement strand
CTCCAAGGTGCGGGCGGCATTGGCGGCCTCCTGGCGCGGGTGGAGGGCGGAACGAACTACTGCTACACCTTTGATGGGAACGGAAACGTTGCCGATGTGGTGGCGGACGGCGGTGCAACGGTGGCCCACTATGAGTATGACCCATTTGGCCGGACTGTAGCGCAGTCGGGTGCGTATGCGGATGCGAACCCGTGGCGGTTCAGCACGAAGCAGTTGGATGAGTGGGGGCTGTATTACTACGGCCTGCGATTTTACAACCCAGGGTTGGGACGGTGGGGGAGTAGGGATCCCCTGATTGAAGCAGCACGCCTGTCGAATGATGAGTCAACTAGACAAAAGGCTCTTTGGTTGATGAGCAGGAGGCAATTAGTGTCCGAACTGACAGAAGGCGCGCTCATGCTACAACCGCATCTTTGGGCACTGACGAAACTGTGGCCATCATTGCTCGCCGCCGTCGTTGAACGAGTTGACTCTGATCCGTCTGTGATTCCGAACGATGCCATCCGGCCAGAGCACTCTTATCCGTTCGTTCAGAATGCACCAATTGGATTGGTAGATGCTGATGGGTTGGCGGTGGCAGACCCTAACGGTCCAGATTGGGAGAAGTTCCTTGAAGAGCTCAAGAAGAAGATCGGTGAGAAGGCGTGGAATAGGCTAATCAGCGAACTGGACGGATCACTAGCCGATGCGAAAAGGGATTGCGATCACATGAAGTGCAAGGATCCAGCTCCGCCGAGGAATGAGAATTGGGTTCTGACATGCTATTCGTGTTCAGTGTGGGAGTGTATTATGAAGAGGCCTCAGAACACCTTAGCAGCTACCATCTGCCTAGAGGCATATTACCTGAAATGCCTCGCACGCGTCGCGCCGTGGGAACCGACTATCCCTGTCCCGAAGGGGGAGATTCCGAAGAAACCTGATGGAACCTATTGAACCCATCAGAGTTGGGGAGTTCGCAACATGACGTCAAACAGCAGCCTGCAGCGCCGTTCCTTCTCATCACGCGTAGCGATGGCTTCCGTGTGCGTCCTCGTGCTGTTTGGCGTGGGAGCAGTGGGGTGGAGTCTAGGTAAAAATGAGGGAGAACGGGCTGCCTACTCACTGGTGGCCGACGTCTGTCTGGGCGATGTCGAAGGGAGCCTTCTCGTACTTGAGAGCGTGAGGGGAGGGGAACTGGCTCGTGCCACAAAGATGGGGGAGTGCCAGATGCTGATGTCTCTGAACTGTTTCTTGGATGCCATTGACGAATCACGGGAATATGCAGACATGGCAAGAGTTCGTGGGGTGATTACGGGTGTATCTGCCTACTGCGATCGCAACGAGCTGTTCACCGCAGAAAATCTCCTCGCTCCACAATACCGATCCGGAAGTAGATCATTGGAAGCATTGAGAGAGCGGTATGCGGTGGCGACCGGCATGATCAGAAAGTCCGCAATAGATGTGGAGTGATCAGGGGGGACTCGCCAAGGGACAGACTGTCTGACTCGGGCGGCATTGACACAACAGCAGGGTCCCTGCATATATCGGGCACTCGGGAGACCCTCCAAGGGGGGCGATTAGGGCGAGCGGGGCACCCATCGACAAGCAACAAATGAACTGAATCGTTAACCATGGGCTACCACCTCACAACCTCGCTTACCCGGCCGGCCGCCCGCTCCCATGCGAGCCCGAAAACGCATGTCCCCTTGCCACGATTGCAAGAACGTGGCCACCGATTTTACAGTACAGAATTGTCGCGGTGGATCAGCCGGGATCCGATTGGGGAGATGGGGGGCGTTGGGATGCTTCGAGCTTCCAGAGTGAAAGGCTATCCATTTCGCGCTGCGAGGTTCGTGCGGAAGAAGCCAAGTGTCGGTGCATCAGGTCAACTTTCTCCCTCATTCGTGTCCTTTCGGCAACAGTGCATGCGCCTGAATGCTGGCCCCTGATAGATTGC
>JBAXWO010000705.1:0-1940 GCA_037128375.1 bacterium | reverse complement strand
TCCGCGTCCGGCTCAATGATCGCACTGATTTCAACCGGTTGGTCGTTGGTGCATACGTCCTGTGTCCGCGCGCAGGATAGGCCCACGAGCCAGATGAAGCACGCCGCGCGCACCCGGGCGTGCCTGGATTGCATGCGCAGCTTCACCATGCAGGGCTTGGTCAGACAGTTGATCGCGTGTACGTCGTGTTCATAGCGGTCAGGTTTGGGGGCGTTCAAACTCCTCGTCATGGACGATCTCCTAGTGTATTGAGAAAACCGCATTCTATCAGATGCCCTCACGCAATTCCATCCTGTTTCCCGGCTATTCCTCGCGCGCCGGTGGAACCGTCCCGATTTCGAGTTTGACGGCGCCATTCCGCTCACGGCTTCTTCCCGCCATCGCCCGGATCATGCTCGTAGGCCAGCGCATCGCCGGAGTTCAGATCAAAGAGCACGATCAGCCTCCCCGCAATTTGGAAATTATACTGGCACGAAGTCCCCGCGTCGGGCATCTCCTCTTTCTTGGGCAGCCGCCAGCCGTTGGTGTTCTCGCCCTGGGCATTGATGACCTGGTACCATGTCTGGTAAATCGTTTTTTTGTTGGCCGTGCTTTGGCTATACGCGCTTACCAGAAGCTGGTCCGGCATCGTTGGTCCCAGGGACAGCAAGGGGCCTGTCCCGGGCGGCAGGCGGCCTTGAAAGGCAATGCGGTTGACGGCGGGATCGAGCACCAGCACATTGTTGGTCCCCGGTCCGACTTGATGACGGGTCACGATCACGGCGTCGCTGCCTTCGCTCCGGCTGGCGTTGTGGAAGGGGAACCGGACCTTCTCCGACCGGCGCAGGATCTTCCCGCTCGTTCCGTCGAACAGCAACAACTCCTCATCGGCGGTCTGGGCCAGCACCAGGCCGTTGGGCATGACCTTGTGCAGGATGATGGCCAGGTCCGGCGGCGAGGTCCAGACCACGGCGTCCGTCCGCGGGTTCCTCACGATCAGGCGCTGGTTTTCCAGCACAGGATCTCGCAGCTCCGGGGCGAGCAGGTCTTCCACCTCTGCTACGCCCCGCCTGTTGCGCAAACGCATCATCCAGGAAGAATTTACATCGACAGGATGCCGGACTCCGATTTCTCCCGTCCCGGGATCCAACGACGCCAACGAAGCCCTAATTTGGAGAACGGTGCCCGCCGCCGAGCCCGGAACGGGGTACGCCATCAAGCGTGCGCCGCCGGTCAGTGACGTCAGTTCGCTGCGTCTCCAGAGGGTTTGCCCCGTCAGCACATCCACGCCGGTCAGACTGCCTCCTGGCGGCTTGAAAGGTAGCGCGAGCGAGAGCACACCGAACCGGCCCACAAGGGGTAATTCACTTATCTGGTTCACACTGGCCCGGATTATCGGATTCGTCGCGGCAGCGCCCGACCACAGATCGATGCACAATCCGTCTTCGCCGGGGAGCACCAGGAAGTGCATGCTGCTCCAAGCGTATTCAGATACGCGCCCGAAGCAGGTTTCAAGACAATTGTCATTCAGCACAACATCCCGTTGCCAGCGCGGCAGACCGGTCTCCAGCGAGAGACATCCAATCGGGGCCGCCGCGTTGAGACGCTTTCGATCTCCCATCCACCCGTTCCGCCCGTCCCAGTAGAGCAGGCCGGCCGGCGTCAGCTTCGCCTTGGCATACGTCACGTTCTTCAGGATCGCCTTCTGACGCCAGACCAGCCGCCACGGCGGGAGCGGCATGGCGTCGGCCTCGCGCCGGGCGACGGCCGCACTTTTCAGGAACTCCGGCACGGGCGCGCCGGCGCCCAGGCGCGGCCACTCGTCGTGTAACCGCAACACGCCCTGGGGCCACTTCATCCGCTCTGTGTACAGCCGCACCAGTTCCTCCGCCACGGCAACCCGTGGCGGGGGCGGCGACAGCAGGAGCGCCCGCTGCAGGATCGCCTCCGCCATGCCCAGA
>JBAXWO010000704.1:0-1941 GCA_037128375.1 bacterium | reverse complement strand
GTGGCGAAACGTTGCTGGATGACCTGTATGTGTATTCCGGCATCGGCGTCGATTTCTCCGAGCGCAAACTTTACACCTCGCATTCCGAGGTCAACCCCTCGGTCGCCGGAGGATTGTGCTACCAGTTCACGAAAAACTTCCAGATCTTCCTGGAAGGCGACTATGTGGATGGCCTCTACGTCGCCGCCGGACTGAGCTTCAGGCCGTAAAAAAGCCAGCAGGCTCTGCTTGACACCAGGCCAGGGGACGGGCATTATCCGTCCCTTCTTTCGGGGCGTTTAGCTCAGCTGGTTAGAGCGCTTGCCTCACATGCAAGAGGTCACTGGTTCGAGTCCAGTAACGCCCACCATCCCAGCCCCTTTCAACATCAAGGGGTTCCGAGGTTCGCCTTTTCTGATTCCTTTCCTCCCTGGAGCCGGGGTGACCTCACCCCGGTCTTTCCGAACGGATAGGATGTCTCCCCCGCTGCGCCGCCCGACCGACCTCGGGCCGAGGTCGGCTACTGTAGCCCGCGTCAGAGCGACTACGGAAGAACCGGGGTGGGGTCACCCCGGCTCCACAAAGGAAAATACTGTAGCCCGCGTCGGCCCGACGCGGGCCCGGGGCGCACGGCGGAGTCGGGATGGCAAAAGGGGCATGCCGTCAACAAGCCATTCCCTGTCAGGCCCGTGGGCGGTTCCTTTCCGTGAAGGCGATGATCCTGTCCATCATCTTAACGACCCCCGCCGGGTCTTGGCCCACGGCGCTCTCCGCGGACAGCATCACATAGTCCGTCCCGTCGAGAATGGCGTTGGCCACGTCCGACACCTCGGCCCTCGTCGGCAGGCGGTTCTCGACCATGCTCTCAAGCATCTGGGTGGCGGTGATGACGGGCTTGCCCGCGACGTTGCACGCCTTGATGATCCGCTTCTGCATGATCGGCACTTCCCAGGCCGGCAACGAGACCCCCATGTCGCCGCGGGCGACCATAACCCCGTCAACAACCTTGATGATGCCCGCGATATGGCGGACACCTTCGCGGTCCTCGATCTTGGCAATGACCTTCGGCTTGACCGCGGCCCCCTCCATCAAAGACCGGACGGCTAGGACGTCCGCCGGACCACGGACAAAGGAAAGCGCCATGAAGTCCAGCTCCTGCTCCAGGCAGAAGCGGATGCTTGGGCGGTCGTGCTCCGCCACGCCCTTGAACGGCAGGCGGGCGTCAGGCACGTTGACCCCCTTGCGCTCCTTGATCGCCCCGCCGATGACGACCCGGGTCTTCAACCGATCCCGCCCCACGCCTTCGACCGCCAGCGCGATGTTGCCGTCATCAATGAAGATCTCTTGCCCCTTGCGGAACACGGACAGCGATCCGGGATAGTCAAAGGGGATTTCATCGCCCTCCCCCTGGATGTCCCGATTGGTCAGCCACAGGACCTGCCGCTTCTTGACCTCGACAGGCTTCTTCCCCTTCAAGAGGCCTATGCGGATGCGGTGGCCCTCAAGGTCTCCCAGAATGCGGATGCGGCGTCGGTATTTCCTGTTCAGGCGACGGACAATGCGGATGCGCTCAAGATGTTCATCCAGGGTCCCATGCGAAAAGTTGATGCGGGCCACGTCCATGCCCGAAAGCATCATCTTCCGCAGCACCGTCTCGCTGGAAGACGCGGGTCCCAGCGTGCAAATGATTTTGGTCCTGACCATGATCCGCTCTTCCCTCCACGGCATAGTTCTACCACAGATCGACGCGATTTCCACCCTTGCTGAGCGTTGCTGAGCGTTGGGGCGGATTTCAGGGCAGGCCATTGTCCGCGGAAGACGGTTGGGCCTTGCCCCTTGGACGGCAGTACAGCCTTCTCAACCTCGCCTTTCTCTCTTCCGATTCCCATGTTCCAATAGTGCTGGGTCGCCAGGGGGATGACGACGACCGGGAACTCGCTGCCTGTGCCAGCATCGAGCATG
>JBAXWO010000703.1:0-1948 GCA_037128375.1 bacterium | reverse complement strand
AGTCCAGCGCACCCAGCGTTGTCCACGCGGTGCCGTTCCACTCCGCGCAGTAGCCATCGAACCATCCGCCGGCGACGACATTTCCGTTGGTGGGGTTGACGGTCAGGGCATCAACTTCATTATTCAGACCGGCCAGCACATTCCATTGCGAGCCGTTCCACTCCGCGCAGTAGCCGGAGAAATAGCCGCCGGCGATGAGATTTCCGTTGGTGGGGTTGAAGGTCAGGGCATAAACATCAGAGTCCAGCGCACCCAGCGTTGTCCACGCGGTGCCGTTCCACTCCGCGCAGTAGCCGGAGAAATTGCCGCCCGCGATGAGATGCCCCGTGGCGGGGTCAATCGCCAGCGCATCGACGCCCCCGTCCAGATTTCCCAGCACATTCCATTGCGAGCCATCCCACTCCGCACAGTAGCCATCGAACCATCCGCCGGCAAATATATGCCCGGTAACCGGGTCAGTGATCAGTGCGTTGTCCGAGTTGTTCAGGCCGTCAAAAGTGGTCCAGGTCGGCACTTTCCATTCCGCGAAATTCCCGTTGAAATCGCCGCCCGCAACCAGATTTCCCGTGGCCGGATTTTCCGTCAATGCATAGACCGTGCTGTTGAACGAGCCCATATTATTCCAGGTCGCGCCATTCCATGCGGCGCAATATCCCACGCCATTATCATTATCGTAACCACCCGCGACGAGGCGCCCCGTTTTGGGATCAAAGGTCAATGCGCTGATAGAGCCGCCCACCGAATTGGCATCCAGATTGCCCATCGGGTTCCACTGCTGGGCTGCCTCGTCCCATTGCGCGCAATAGGCGCTTCCCCAAATGGAGCCCCCGGCAACGAGGGCGCCGGTTTGCGGATCAATGGCCAGCGCAAGGATATACCCGTAGTTGGAACTGCCCTCCAGATCCCCCAGTGTTTTCCACGTCTGCGCCACGGAATCCCATTGCGCGCAAAAAGCGGTATCATCCCAGTAAATGGCGCCAGGGTAATAACCGGAGGCAAAAAGGGTGCCGTTGGTGGGGTTGATTGCCAATGCCTTAACTCTGACTTGCAGAGTTCCGAGCGTGTTCCATTGCCCAGCCACCGGGTCCCACTGCGCGCAATGGCCACCGAAGTCGCCGCCCGCGATCAGAGCGCCGCTGACCGGATCAATGGCCAGCGCGAGAACATCACTATTCAGGCCCGCCAGCGCATTCCATTGCGAGCCATCCCATTCCGCGCAGTAACATGCATTCGAAATGCTATAATCGTAGAAGCTGCCGCCGGCGATGAGATGGCCATTGGCTGGATTGAAGGCCAGCGCGTTGACAGGGCCCTCCAGCTGAACGCCTGCTCCGGCTAGCGTGGTCCATTTCGCGCCATCCCATTCCGCGCAAAAGCCATCGAATAAACCGCCCGCAAACATGTGCCCATTGGTGGGATTAACCGCCACTGCGTAGACCGCGCCATTCGTCAGGCCCTCGTCGGAAAGCCAGCAACCAGGCAGCGGCTCGCTGCCGGTCTGTCCGGAAGGGTTTACGATGTAGGCACCCGGAAGCGTGATGTCGCCCGCGCCGGTCTGCACCACAATGTTCTTAGGTCCCCACGAACCTACCGCTGGAAGGATGATCGTCACCCAGTTTGAGCCGGAATTGACGATTTGCGCAACCACGCCGCCAACCAGTACGTTGGTGATGGTGCCGAAGGGCGCCCCATTGGTGATGGTGATCGTATTGCCGCCCGTGAACGGCCCGCTGCTGGCGGTCCGGATATAACTGACGGCCGTTAGATTCAGCGTAAAGGGAATGTCATCCGAATTATTGGCGAAGACCAGCGCTGCCGTGTGACTGCCCAGCGCAGCCGGCGTGCAGGTCACTGCGAAGGTCGCCGCGCCGCCGGCGGGGATGGAGAACGGCGTCCCTGAGCACTGGAATAGCGCGGCATCCTTCCCGGTGATGGTGAAGCCGCTGAC
>JBAXWO010000702.1:0-1950 GCA_037128375.1 bacterium | reverse complement strand
CCCCCGCCGCCGCCCCCGTCGTGTCGCCATCGGCCGCAAACACGACCGGCGCGCCAGCCGTGCGCCAGATCTTGTCATCGGCTGACACCCGCAACTGAACCGCCGTGGACGCCGTGCCGTTGCGGTATTTCTCGACGGCGTATCGGACCCGCCAGCGCCGGATCGGTACCCCCGCCGTGTTGCGGAATTTCCCGTACACCGTCACGGTCGCGGCAGCATTGCTGCACGGCAGCCCGCCAATCGCCTGATCGCCCAGCTCTTGCCCCGTGAAGACGTACGTGCCGGCTTGCGTCACATTCGTCGTCGTATTGGCCCGCAGCGCGCGCGTGCCCGCCGACGCATACGGGCCGTTCGTCTCCATCCGCCACGCCCAGACGAGCGTCGCTGGCGCGTCGCGCCCCATCTCGTCAAAATTTTCCGCCGCCCCCGCCCGCCCCACCGGAACCGCATCCTGCACCGGCAGCGCGCCCGCCGCCCATCCCACCGTCAGATCGTCGATGGCTAAGCCGTGATTGTAGCCGGTGTCGCACGGATCGCTCCAGCGGAGCAGAAGCACCTCCCCGGGCAGGATCGGATACCGAGTGATTGCAGCGCTCCGCGCCGCCGATGCGTAACAGGCCCCGGAAGCCTGCGTGTTTGTCGTCCACGGCGAGTCGTAGTCCAGCGCCACCACCGGACGCCACTCCGCCGCGTCGTCGCTCAGCGGCAGCACGCCGTTGGTGATGCAATAGTGAAAGGAGAGGGTGTTGGTCGCCGCGCTCGCTCCCACCCGCCACTGCTCCGCCGTGAAGCCGATGACGAGATTGGTCACGGTCTGCCCCGTGGTGTTGGCGAAGGCAACGCCGAAGCGGTAGGTCTTATCCTTCGACGCAAGTGATCCCAGTGACCGGTCGTTGTCGTTGGTGCCGGTTCCGAAGGAAGTGATGCCGCCGGTCGTGACCGCGCCCGTGCTCGTCAGGTACTGCGTCACGGCCGCTTCCTCCGCGCAGGCGTACCACGCCGGGAGGGGGATCGCCGCATCGTCCCATTCGAACGTGCCGGAGGCGGCTTCCAGCGTGTTGAAGTCCTCAACATGACTGTCCGTGGCACTCGACATCTCCACCGCCGGAGTCTGCGCCCGCCGCACGGTTACGAGCACCTTCATCTCCTCGCTCTGGCCAACTGTGTCTGCTGCGGTAAACGTGAAGATCCGGTCGCCGATATCCGCCGTAACGGGTGTATAGGTGAACATCCCCGCGTCCAGTGCGTAAGCGCCGGACACTTCGGCCGAGACGTTGGTGGCTGTCACCGGATCGTTGTCGGTCGGGACTGTCGTCACCGCAAAGCTCAACGTCGCCCCCACCCGCACGGTCTGGGGTCCGACCGGCAGGATCACCGGCGGCGTGTTCGTCCCGGCGGCGGACACCGCCACGGCGAGGTCGTCAATCCGCCAGTTGACGGTGGACGCACTGGCCGACCCGGTGCCATTATACCCATAGATGCGCAGGGTCATCGCCGTGCCCGGCGTCTGCGAGAACGCGGCGAACGCGACGCTTTTCAGCGCCCAGTTCCCGTTGTTCGCGAGTGTTCCGGCCGCCAGATCGGCGGCAAAATCGTCGAGGCTGGAGCGCACGCAAAACGCCAGCGGGCCGGTGGAGGTGCTGCGGCTGCCGAAGGAGAGGCCCGTCACGCGCAGGGTGTTGGTTTCGTCGGGCGTGAGGGTGAAGGTGAAATAGGTGCTGCTGGCGACAGACAGGGCGCCGGTCTTGGCTTTTGCGCAGGCGTTGCACCCGCCCGACGCGCCGGAGTAACCGCTGGAAACGGATTCGGAACTCAGCAGCGTCGTGGTGCTGTTGCCATTGGTGAGGCATCCGGCGGCGACGTGTGTGGCCGTGTTGGAGGAAGGGGAGGCGAGTGGGGCGGCGTTGGTGCCGAAGTTCCAGGAGATGGTCTGCGCCTGTGCCGTCAGCG
>JBAXWO010000701.1:0-1953 GCA_037128375.1 bacterium | reverse complement strand
TGGCGCTCTTGCTGGCGGGGCTGATTCCCGCGGCGCGCGCGGATGTGCGGCTGGCAAAGATCTTTGCTGACAACATGATACTGCAGCGCGATCAGCCCATCCGGGTCTGGGGTTGGGCGGCGGCGAATGAGGCCGTGACCGTGGCGATGGGCGACCAGAAAGGCGCGACCACGGCGGATGCCCAGGGAAAGTGGATGGCCGAACTTCCGGCATGGAAGCAGGGCGAGAACCTCACGCTGACCATCACGGGCCAGAACTCAATTACCCTGACCAACGTAATCATTGGAGATGTCTGGCTCTGTTCTGGACAGTCCAACATGGAATGGATGCAGAAGGATACGGACAATGCCGCCGAGGATAGCAAGGCGGCCGATTTTCCCAAGATACGGCGCATCAAGTTCAACCATGTGCAGTCCGCGTTTCCGGAAGTGGAGGCGCCGACCGCCACCGCATGGCAGGTGTGTACGCCGCAGAGCGTCGGCGCTTTCAGTGCTGTGGGTTTCTATTTCGCCCGAGAGATCCAGTCCAAGACCGGCGTGCCCATTGGGATTCTGGACGACAATTGGGGCGGCACGCAGATTGAGCCATGGACCGCGCCAGTCGGCATGGAGTCCGTGCCTGAGTTGCGTGAAGCGGTGACGGCCCGCAGCAATGCGCTGGCCGCCTATACCATGTCCCTGCCGAAGCAACTGGATGGCGTGGAGAGCTGGCTCGGCACCGCACGTACGGCCGCCAGCAATGGAGTGGCGTTGCCACCCATGCCGGTCGTTGCCCCGCATCCCGGCGCCACGGGCTGGAGCAGCATGTATAACGCCATGATCCACCCTCTGGTGCGCTTCCCCATCAAGGGGGCCCTCTGGTATCAGGGCGAAAGCAATGGCGGGGAAGGCGAGACCTATTATCACAAGATGCGCGCGCTGGTGGGTGGCTGGCGCAAGGTCTGGAATCAGGGCGATTTTCCGTTCTATTTTGTGCAACTGGCCAGCTTCCAGAATCCGAACGACAACCCGGCCGGCGGCGATGGCTGGGCCAAACTGCGTGAGGCGCAAACCCGCTCGCTGGGCATGACCAACACCGGCATGGCGGTCATTCTCGATACCGTGCCACTGAAGTCTGCCGGCGACATCCACCCCAGGAACAAGTCCGACGTGGGGCAGCGCCTGGCGCGCTGGGCGCTGAACCGCGACTACGGCCAGCAGGATCTGGTGGTTTCGGGTCCGCTCTATAAGTCCATGAAGGTGGAAGGGAACAAGGTCCGCTTGTCCTTTGATTATGTCGGGTCCGGTCTGATGGTGGGCGCCAAGGAGGGGCGCGGGCCCGTAGCGGAGGTGAAGGATGGCGTTCTGAAGCGCTTTGCCATCGCCGGGGCGGACAGGAAATGGGTGTGGGCGGAAGCCGTGATCGACGGGCAAAGCGTGGTGGTCTCATCAGGCGCGGTGCCGGAGCCGGTAGCCGTGCGCTACGCCTTCTCCATGAACCCCGATGGCGCGAATTTCTACAATCGCGAGGGTTTGCCGGCGTCCCCGTTCCGTACGGATAACTGGTAGATGCAAGCGGCGCCGCAGCACACGGGATTCGACATGAACGCTAAGAACCCATTACGCGAATTTTGTCCTGACCCATCGAGTTTCAGCCTGGAATGGCTGGAGCCTGTTGTCGAAGCCGGCGTGACCTTGCGTCCGTTCCGTATGACGACGTTCCAACTGCCCGATGGACCTGTCCGAACCTACGGGATGGTCGGCTTTCCGGAAGGGCGCGGCCCTTTCCCGGCCATCCTACACATCCATGGCGGATGCCAGACCGTCAGCCGTAGCAATCTGCTCTACAACATCCGGCACGGCTATGCGGCGATGAGTTTTGATTGGGGGTTCTGGGGGACGGAGCCCGCCCGCACAGCGTATCCGGAATCCATTCCGCCCGTATTCGATCTGCTGGTCACGCTCGAGCGCCATG
>JBAXWO010000700.1:0-1953 GCA_037128375.1 bacterium | reverse complement strand
GCCTGACAGATCATAAGCGGTCGTTTGTGGATATTGCATGACTGGGTAAAAAGGGTAGAGTAGAGAACAGGTTCGCACCTGCCCTCCCTCATCAAACCGTGCATGCGGTTTTCCCGCACACGGCTTTCCGATGTTCTTCATGCCAAGGCATGCGCCGAGCGCCAACCCGCCTTCGCAGGAACCTTGTACAGCCCGTGGCGACCGTAGAGATCAGCACTCGGGAACCGGCGCAAGCCGGTCCCTCTGTCCTTTACCTTATGGCGCTTCATCAAGTGGATTCGCAGCCGGTCTTCCGCATGGTTTCTGACCTTGCTCATCGCCAGACCTGAGTTCCGATAGTGAAAGTAGTTCGCCCAGCCTCGCAGGCTGCGGTTCACACTTCCCACTATGTCACCCATGGGAACGGCGGTCAGATTCCTGCCCGTCAGTCCGGTCAGCTTCGCCTTGATCTTCTTCAGCGATTTGTCCGCCGGTCGCACATTCGGGTACGGCTTTCCAGTACTTGCCCCTCGACTCATCTGAATCGTAAAACCCAGGAAGTTGAAGCTCGCTTGGGTGGCATCCACAATATGGGTCTTGGCCTCGTTCAGACTCAGACCCAGTCGGTCCAGCACGTGACGCACCACTTTCAGCGGTTCCTCGACATCTTTTCGGCACATCACCACAAAGTCGTCCGCGTAGCGCACCAGATGCGCTTGCAGTCGTCCTTTCACATGCCGCCGTTGCCATATCCGGTCCAGAATGTGCAGGTAGCAGTTAGCCAACAGCGGAGAAATCACACCACCTTGTGGCGTGCCCTTGCGATTGGCTTTGCCGCCGCCCACGGTCCTCTTCACTCCATTGTCGTCCTCCCCAATGACCGGGGCCTTGAGCCACATCTTGATCAGGTGCAGTATCCCCCCATCGACGATGCGCTCGGCCACCACGGCCAGCAGTTTGGTGTGTGGAATGCTGTCAAAGTACTTCGACAGATCGGCGTCTATGACTTGGGTGTAGCCCGCCCATAGCGTGTTGGCAATGTCATCCACGGCATCGTGGGCCGATTTCCTTGGCCGGAATCCGTACGAATGCGCACAGAAGTCGGCTTCGAACACCGGTTCGATGATGAGCTTCACTGCCATTTGCGCTACCCGGTCTCGCAACGTCGGTATCCCCAGAGGACGCTCACTGCCACTGCCGTCCATTTTAGGAATCATGACGCGGCGCACCGGTTGAGCACGGTAGGTCTTGTCTTTCAGATCACGGGCCAGTTCCCGCAGAAACGTTTCTACCCCGATCCCGTTCTCTATGGCCTCAAAGCTGATCCCATCAACGCCGGGACTGCCTCGGTTGGCCCTGACAAGCCGCCAGGCGTGACTGAGGATGTCATCCCGATACACCTTGTCGTAGAGCGCGTAAAAGCGGTAGGCCGGTTCTTGCTTGGCCTTGGCATACAGCTTCCTCTGTAGCGTCCTGATCGCTTCCGGGGTGGTTAGCAACATGGCAATCCCCTGATCCTCCGCTCTTCGGTCGCACGAACAAAGCAGGGTCCCTTCCCTCGTCCGGGGTTATGTTGTCCCTCGAACTCAGTCGGTACTATGAACCCCTCCGACTCCCGTCTGCGGCCGCTGCGCTTTCGTTTCCTTATACGCATCAGTCGGCGGCCTCCCCACCCCCACAGACGGGTCTCCAGCACTGGGCAGTAAATCTTCGAGAGCATGCCGACCCTGCTACCCCGGGAGTCGATTGACGCCACTTCCGTTTTTCCAGCGTCCACCCAACGGCCTTCCCCTTCTGACCACAGGGTCGGCTTCTCCAGTATGTTGACGAGGCTACTCATAGGTTCACTTGCGTTACGGCCTGCTCTCTTGCTGTTTGAAAACTCACGACCCCGTGTCGCCACGGCGCCGCTTCCTCAGCTACCGGGGCGTACGGACAACTCCCCGGACGGGACTTCAACCCGCTAGATTTACT
>JBAXWO010000070.1:0-9168 GCA_037128375.1 bacterium | reverse complement strand
GCCGACGGCGACGGGCTGTCGAACCTCCAGGAGATGGCGGCCGGAACGCATCCGGGCGGGCTGGCCGGGGTGGTCGCCGGGCGTGATTCGGATGGTGACGGCGTCTGGGATGGCGTCGAACTCCAGGCCGGGACCGATCCTCGCAGCACCAATTCGGTGCCGGGCACGAACCAAGTCTACATGCTTCCTGCGATTGAACTGGGTTATGTGCCGCAGACGATGGGCGTGACACAGCAGTTCCAGTATGTCAATAAGATGGGAATGCCCGCGGCGTGGACGAATCTGGGCTCCAGTTTCGTCAGCTCCAATGCCTGGTTCTACCAGTTGATGTCGACCCGTGAGGTCACTCAGAAGTTCTTCCGGGTTATCACGAATCCTTAAGGCTGTCCAGCCGTGCGGAACGGGATGGGTTGACCATCTCTGTTCCGCGCGGTAGATCTTATTGGACTTGCGTGGATGGTTGAGAGGTTGGCTTGATAATGAAGAAGCAACGGGTTAGCCGAACATTTTGTTTTCGTTTGACGTTATCACTGTCCCGCTTCGCCATAGCCGGCGCCGTTTTGATCGCGACTTGCGGCTACGCCGAAGAACCGCTCGCGAAACCGGCGCAGGTGCAACCGCGCTATGACGGGCGCGTGCGATTGGATTACGACTATCGCGCCGAGGGATCGGAGAAGGATTCCGACTTCTACGGATACTGGTCCGGCAATGCCCGCGACATGGCCGATGGACGTCTCGATTTTTACACGTCCGGCCGGCAGCATAATGACCTCGACAACGCCTCTGACGAAGAGGGGATGTATCAGAGTCTGAGCGATGCCAATGGCGTGAGTGACAGCCGCGTCTTGCAGGCGTACCTGGATGCCCACGACCGGAGCGATTCGGTCAGTCTCCGCCTTGGGCGGCAGTACATTGACGTGGCCGATTATCTGAAACTTGACGGCGGACAGGTGACACTGTTCGAAAACAGAAGTCTTGGAGGCAGGGCGTACTTCGGTCGGCCCGTCAGCTACTACTCGTCTGTATCCGGAGATCTGGCGGGAGGACTTTCGCTTGTGGGCCAGCCGTGGAAGGGGAACCGGACGCGATTCACTTATGCGGAGTATCAGGACGACAGCGTGGCCAAGAGCGACAGGAATTACCTTGTCGATCTCCAGCAGGAAATGACGGATGCGTTGCGGACGCGCGCCATGGCCTCGATTTTGAATGACGATTTTCGAATGGCCAGCCTTGATCTTTCGTACTTCGCGCCGGGGGGGGATTCGGACCTGCATATGGGCGGCAGTCGCTGGGGTGAATTTGATGCCCGGACCCGGGTCTATTCGCCGCTCTATATGCAGCTTGGCGATCAGCAACCCTACACGTATCTCTATGCCAAGGCGGATTATGGGATCAGCCCCAAATGGATGCTTTCGCCTGGCGTATCTTCCCGGTTGGTCGACAGTGGCGATAAGGATTTCAGTAACGGCAGTTACAAGAACTATAATTTGACTTTGACCTTCGAGCCCTACAAAGCCTTGAGTTCGTTCCTCTCCCTGGAGTATTGGGATCTCGATAGCGGCGACGATTTTCTGGGGTTGAGCGGTGAAGTGCGCTATCGGCACAGCAGAATTTGGGAGTTGAGCGCCGGTGCTGGCTATACGGAATACACATACAACAGTTATTCCGACATTTCCTATTCCATCAACAACGGAGAGACGGTCTTCAGCGAGGACGGGACGGTTACGAAGGAATCTCCTTACGCCTTCACCTACTTTCTTCGGACAAAATGGAATGTCACCCGCCGGCTGATCCTGAGGCTGCAGGGAGACGTTGAGGATGACAAAGCGGCATCAGACCTTGCTTTCAGGGGCCGCGGATCGGTCGAGGTGCGGTTTTGAACACAGAGCTTAACGTTAAACAGCTTTCCAAGAGGGCGGCGGTTATTCTGCTGGCAGTCCTGCTGGCCGGATGCAACAAGGACGACGGCTACAAGTTGGTGTTCAGCCATAACCTGCATGTTGCGGAAAACGATGTCACCTGTTTGGATTGCCACGGAAAGATGGCCGACGGCCATTTTGCCAAGCCCGGTCACGCAGTCTGTAAAGAATGTCATTCCAGCTGGATCGAAACCAAGGAGATCACAGCAGAAACCTGTGGGATGTGTCATAAGGGCAAGGATCTGCAGGAATTTTCCAAGACGGAACCCGTCCCGGCGGCGGCCGGTCAGGTCAACGGGGTTTTCATCCATACCGAGGCGTTGGCGAACCGCTGCGCGGATTGCCACGGGACGCTGATGGATAAAAAGTTGAAGCAGGTTCCGGAATTGACGCACAAGGAGAAGGTGCGGATCCGCGATCAGGCGCATCGCTGGGGTCTGAGTTGTACGGCATGCCATTCGGATATGGATCCGAAGACGCCGCCTCCCAGTCACAGCCAGAACTGGACACGGCGACACGGGACGATGGGTAGCCAGCCGGATAATGCCTGCGGTGTCTGCCACAGCAAGGAGTCATGCCGGGATTGTCATCAGGTGACCTTGCCGTCATCGCATAACAACCTTTGGCGGCTGAAAACGCATGGTATCCAGGCCGCCTGGGATCGCGGGCGCTGCCTGGTCTGTCATGAGCAGGATTCCTGTACGACCTGTCATGAATCGACCAGACCCCAGTCCCATACGGCGGGCTGGGACAAGAATCATTGTAACAATTGCCACCCCAGCAAGAGTACAGGAACGGGATGTACCCTGTGCCATGGAGACGCTCTGGAGTCACATCCCAATCCCCACTCGGCCGGGTGGTTGGGCAAGCACTGCAACAACTGTCATGCGGGTTCGCCGGAGAGCCGGCAGTGCGGGGTCTGTCACGGCTGGACCGACCTGGGTTCCCACCCCAATCCCCACTCAGTCGGGTGGCTGGGCGAGCACTGCAACAACTGTCACGCGGGTACGCCGGAGAGCCGGCAGTGCGGGGACTGTCACGGCTGGAGCGACATGGGGTCCCATCCCAATCCGCATTCCGCCGGATGGCGGGATCGCCACTGCAGCTCGTGCCACGTCGATTCTCCGTCACAAAACAACTGTGCAACCTGTCATGAGGGGGGCAACAGTGTGCAGGTGCATGAGTCCATCTGGCCTCCGTTTCACGTCAAGGTTGGCAGCCGCTGTTCCTACTGCCACGAGCCGTAGAACCGGGCTTACTTCGTGATGACTTTCGCCCCGGAGGTCTGAATCTCAAGCTGAAAAGGCTCCAGACCGCAGGTTCCGTTCACCTTTGCCGTTGCTGGCCCTGAAGTCGAAAGCGCGAACTGCACCGTGGTTCCCTCCGCCGGCGTTCCCTGAAACAGGGCGAGCTTTCCACTATCGGATACCGTAAGCGTGACGTCTGAATACTTTTCCGGATCGGCAGGTTCCAGATCAAGGATTATGGCGTCTGTTTTCCCTATTAACCGGACCACGAGCGAGAGGGAACCTAAGGGGTCGGTTTTGAGGCTCTCGAGCCGCAGGGAGGTTATCAGTCCGCGCTCCACCTGCTTGACCTCCGCACCTGCCATGGCCAAGCGCGGTTCCGGCGTGTGCGGTTTCAGATGTTGACTGCCTGCTTGCGCTGCCGTCGGGCCCTGCCCCCGAACCGGGGCTGCTGACGCTTGGGCGGCTTGGGCCCGGGCCATGGCCAAGTCGGTCTGAAGCGCTTCGTGTTGTTCCCGCAATTGTTCATAGTCCTTCTTCATCAGATCATAATCGGCCTGCCGCCGGACCTCATCAGCCTGACGCCTTTGCAGAACAACAAAGAGGCTTACCGCGCAGACGACGGCTAGGGCGAGCAGGATGAAAACGAGAGAGGTCGGTTTGATTTTCATTGAGAGTGCCTTTCCTAAGCGATGTTGACTGCGAAGTCTGCCTTGAAGAGGCCTCCGGATCAAGCCCATTGATCCATCTTCCGGAACTTTCTCGGAGCGAATCCTCAAGCAAGCTGCCTTGCATCTTTCCCAAAAGGATTATTGATATCGAGAGCCGATAATAGTATCATAATCCGGCACAGTCGATGGGCGTGCGTTTCGCCTGAGTCGGCCGAATTTTGGATAGAAGAAGCATCAATACAATAGGGAGCGTATATGCGAAGTCTGATGGGTTCATCTCTGGTTCTGGGTTCGGTTTTGGCGGGGTGTGTGGCGTTGAGCAGCATGGCGGCGGAGCGGGATGCTTCGTTGTATGTGGGGACAAAGTCTTGCGCCATGTGTCATAAGAAAGAGGATACAGGAAACCAGTTGTCCAAGTGGCAGGCCAGCCCGCACGCCAAGGCTTATGAAATGCTGGCGAGTCCGGAAGCCAAGACTGTCGGAGCCAAGGTCGGCGTGAACGATCCCCAGAAGAGCGGAAAATGTCTGAAGTGCCATGCGACGGCCTACAACTTCACCGAAGAACTCCAGGTGAAGGCGGCGGAAGGATCGACGGCCAAGATCGTTGTCGAGGACGGCGTGACCTGCGAGTCCTGCCATGGACCGGGGAAGAACTACAAGTCCAAGGCCACCATGGAAGACCAGAAGAAATCCATTGCAGTCGGCCTGATCTATCCGGCGACGGCCAGTTGCACGCTCTGTCACAATGAGCAGTCGCCCAACTGGAAGGCTGATCGCTATACAACCAAGGATGGCAAGCCGGTCGGGTTCGATGCCGAGCAGGCGTTTGAGAAGATCAAGCATCCCAACCCCGCCACCCAGAAGAAGTAGCAGACTTTCGGGCCGGCTCCCAGCGAACACAAGGGTGGACACAGCGGTCCGCCCTTGTGTTTTGGGGTGGTTCCGCGGAGAGAAAGTCACGGTACGTCATGAGTGATTCCCGAGATATGAAAGTGCCGTCGGTTCCCGCCGAGCCGCGAAACTCGTTTTTTGGATTCCTGGCTTCGCTAAAATTTGCGCTGGTGGTGGTGTTGCTGATCACGCTGGCCTGTGTGGCGGGCACGGTGGTCCCCCAGGGGTCGCAGCAGGTGGCGTCCTACCTGATGCGGCATCCCGAGGCCCGCCCGGTCATGAACGTGTTGTCCGTGCTAGGTCTGACACGGGTCTTCTACTCCTGGTGGTTCGTGGTTCTGTTGTTTGTTTTCGCGGCCAGTCTGGCGGCTTGCACAGCCCGGCGCTTCGCCATGATCCGGCGTACCTCGGGCGCGACGCGTGCCCGGGTGATTGGATCCTTTATCACGCATGTCAGCCTCATTCTCGTGCTGGCCGGCGGTGTGGTCCGTGTCCTGTGGGGGCAGAAGGGTGTGATTCAATTGCACGAGGGCGAAATCGCGACTCAGGCTGAGAATGTCGATGCCCCCATCATTCTGCCGTTTTCCGTGCGTCTTGCCAAGTTTGAGCTGGAACTCCATGAGACCCCCGCATCGTCGGCCGGTTCAGACAAGCTGCACGTCCAGTGGATGGAGAAAGACTTGCATGTCGACTTTCCTGTCGAGTTGAACGTGGAGCATTTCGTGATTCCGGCGGATACGCCGGCCGGCGCGGAACCGGCGTATAAGGTCACCGTGCTCCGTTATGTTCCCGATTTTGCTTTCGACGGCGCAAGCGGCGAAGTGAAGTCGCGTTCCGACGAGCCGAACAATCCCGCTGTGCAAATCTCGGTGGCCGGGGACGGGGCCACCAACACCCAGTGGGTGTTTGCGCGTTTCCCGAACTTCGGCGGCCATTCGGGGGCGGTGCCCATGCCGCTGAAGTTCAACTTTGAGGCGGCGCAAAACCCGATGACCAGGGGGCAGCAGGCGCCGATCAAGGCGTTCAAGAGCACTCTGGAATTCCTGGAAAGCGACAACGTGGTTGCCACCCGGACGATTGCGGTCAACTCTCCGTTCTCCCACCGCGGCTATACCTTCTACCAGTTGAGTTACGATCCCAACGATCTGAAGTTCAGCGCGCTGCAAGTGGTGAAGGATCCCGGCGTTCCGGTCGTCTATGGCGGCTTTGTTTTGATGATGGCGGGCCTTGCCCTGGTTTTTTGCGTGGGGCCCTGGCTCGGTTCTCAAGCTCAGACCTAAGGGGGGATCGTATGACATTGCTGTTCAATTTGAGCCTGGCGACCTATTTTGTGGCCCTGGTGTGTGCCGTCGTTTTCCTGATGTCGCGCGCCCGTTTTTTCGATGGGGCAGCCAATCTCCTGATTCTGGCCGGCGGAGTGATCCAGACGGTCTATTTGGGTGTCCGGTGGGCCCAGGCGGGCAGGGCACCGTTCAGCAATATGTTCGAATCGCTGGTTCTCTTTGCATGGGCGATCGCGGCGGTCTATCTAGTGCTGCGGATCCGCACCAGGCTTCCCTGGTTGACGGCAGCGGCGGCGGCGCTGTCCGCCCTGGCCATGGCGCATGCCAGCACCTTCGAATCGGAAATCCGGCCGCTCATGCCGGCGTTGCAGAGCAACTGGCTGTCATTCCATGTCATGACCTGTTTTCTGGGGTACGGCGGGTTTGCGATATCGGCGCTGGTTGCGGTCGGTTTTCTGGTTGCGGATCGCAAGGGGAGCGCCGTGCAGGCGGAGACCAAGACGTCGCTGGAGGCCGTCCTGACGCAGACCATTTCCTTCGGGTTCCTGTTTCTTACCCTGGGCATTCTGACCGGTGCCGTGTGGGCGAACTCGGCCTGGGGGACCTACTGGTCCTGGGATCCCAAGGAAACCTGGTCGCTGATCACCTGGTTCATCTATGCCGCATTCCTGCACTGTCGATTCATGCGTGGCTGGCGCGGCCGCCGCGCGGCCTGGATTTCAATCATCGGCTTTCTTTCCGTCCTCTTCACCTACTACGGGGTTAATTTCCTGTTGTCCGGGTTGCACAGTTATGCCTGATCCGGTCGTGCAGCAAGCACGTAGAGGGGGTGCGGGAGACGGGGAGGGTGTATCAGGACAAGGCGGAGGAATGGGGGCGAATCAATAACGACGGGGAGTTAAGACATGCGAAGCAGGCTACTTGTTCTCGGGGCGATGGCGGTGACACTGACGGCAGTGACTTTCCCGGTGGGCGCGGCGATGTGCGCGGCGACGGCGGAAGGGACGGAGGGCACGACAGGGGCCACCATTCAAGGCACGGTGGTTGAGACGACGAACGCCAGTCGCTACACTTATGTTCAGATCGATACCGGTAAGGAAAAGATCTGGGCCGCTGGTCCCATGGTGGCGGTTAAGGTGGGTGACAGCGTTTCGATCGCGGCAGGTGAGCCCAATAAGAATTTCCACAGTCCGACGCTGAAGCGGACCTTTACCGAACTCTATTTCGTGGGTGCGATCAGTCCTGCGGGAGGCGCGTGCCCCACGGGTGCCGCGGACGCTCCTGCGGTGCCCCCGGGACATCCCGAACTCAAGATTGCAGGCGACGGGGCCTCTACGAACGTCGCTCCCGAGGTCATTCAGAAACCGGAGGGGGGGAAGACCGTGGCCGAGATCTGGGCCGATAAATCAGAGCTATCAGGGAAGTCGGTCGTCATTCGGGCCAAGGTGGTTAAGGTGATTCCGAAGGTCATGGGAATGAACTGGCTCCACTTACGCGACGGGACCGGCATCGAAGGCCGGAACGATCTCACGGTCACCACGAAGGACATGGTTAAGGTTGGGCAGGTTATCACGGCGAGCGGTTTGCTGAGCACCGACAAGGATTTCGGATCGGGCTACAAGTACGACGTCATCATGGAAGAGGCGGCGGTGACCGTCCCGTAGCGCTCGGTACCGGCCATTGATTCTAGACTTCTGTTGCCGTACTGTCCCGGGTGGAGGTGTTGTCCCCGGGCGGCACTGTGGGGGTATGCGGCGGATGGGCTGCCTTCTTGCCGATCAACCATGACGGGTTCATCGGGTACTCATGGGGGTCGAGAATCACCCAATAGAAATGCCAGACCAGAATCGCCAGTATGGCCAGCAGGGCCTCGTAGTAGTGAACAACCTGCGCCACGTCGTGCCAGACTTTCGGTAGCAGCCGCAATACGTCTTCGGAGAAGATCAGCATCGTGCCGGTGACGATCATTACCACTGACCCCCAGACCAGGGCCCAGTACTCCGCCTTTTCCGCGTAGTTCCATCGGCGGGGCGGCGGGGCGGTCTTGCGAAGACCGATGTTGTGCGCAAACAGGGCGAGGGCATCCGTGGCGTCGGTCCAGACAGGCCACAATGCCTTCAACTGGGTGCGCCCCCCCCGGGTGCCGATCAACGCGACCAGGTGGATCAGGAAGAAGACGGTGAACGCCCAACCGCAGACCCGGTGGAGCATGCCGCGCACATAACTTCCACTAGGCATCACATGAAACGGCCAACTCCATACGGCATCCGGGAACTTGTGCACCAGGCCGGTGTAGGCCAGCAGGACGAACAGCACCACCAGCACATGGTGCTGGACGCGCATCCCGCGGGTCAGACGGAGTTCGCCCTGGCCAGCCTTCACGATGCGGATGTGTTCGCGGGTCTTACGAAGGTAGTCGAGCAGGACAAAGCCCGCCATCCCCCCGATGACCATCACAATCAACGCAATGTAGGCCCAGGAGACAAAATTCACCACCCACGGCTTGCCCTCGGCGGCTCCGGGCGGGGCATGGACCCGGAAGAAATCCGCGCTCATCCGTTCCCCGATGCCGGGATGACACTTGCCACAGGTCGCCGGCAGATTGGCCGGACTGATCGTGGAACGGGGGTCGCCGGAGGGTAGAATGTCATGCACACCGTGGCAGGACGCGCAATTGGCGGCTGTAGGGTTGCCGCCTTTCGTCTCCAGGCCATGGAAGCTTTGCGCGTAGGTGGCGGACACGTTCGGCGGCAGCCGGTACTGGGTCACGATCCGCTGCGCAGAGTGACACTGGCTGCAGGTTCCGGGAATATTCGCCGCGGATACGTGGGAGTCGGCAAGTTTCACGGCGGCAATGGCATGTTCGCCGTGGCAGTCGGTGCAGACCGGCGCATCGCGCACGCCGGCGTTAACCGCCTTGCCGTGAACGCTGCGGAGATAGCTTTGATTGACGTTTTCATGGCATTTCCCGCAGGTCGAGGGGACGTTCTGCCAGTTGAGTTTGGAGGCGGGATTGGTGGATCGGTGAAGATCGTGGGAACCGTGGCAGTCGGCGCAGTTAGCGGCGTTCAACTCGCCCTTTTCCATCAAGGCAATACCGTGGACGCTCTTTTCGTAAGAGAGGCCGGGGCCGTGTTGGCGGAGTTGGAACTTCTCC
>JBAXWO010000007.1:0-18324 GCA_037128375.1 bacterium | reverse complement strand
CCGCTTGCCGGCAACAGTGTTGAACATGGCGGCGATCATGCGCTCAACAAAGCGGTCCTCCTGATACTGGTTCATCGTGACCACCTGCTCCCAGTAGGCCGCCACTTCGTTCAGGCCGTAATGCTGGCAGAGATACACCAGGTTCAGGATGTCCTTCTTGAAGCAGGAACCGCCAAAGCCCACGCTGGCATTGAGGAACCGCGACCCGATACGGGCGTCCATGCCGATCGCCCGCGCCACTTCCGTGATATCCGCCTCCGTGCTTTCGCACAGCGCCGACAAGCTGTTGATGGAACTGATGCGCTGGGCCAGCACCGCGTTGGCCGCCAGTTTCGACAGTTCGCTCGACCACACGCTCGTCATCAGGATGCGCTCATGCGGAACCCAGTGCGCATAGACCGCCGCCAGAGCCTGCACGGCCTTCCGGCCCGTTTCCGTGTCATGTCCGCCGATCAGCACCCGGTCGGCGTTTTCGAGATCCTTGACCGCCGTCCCCTCCGCCAGGAATTCCGGATTTGAAAGCACTTCGAAATGCACAGTGGGGTTCCCCGACTTCAGAATACGCTCCATGGCCTCCGCCGTCCGCACGGGAAGGGTGCTTTTCTCGACGACGATCTTGTCGCTTTTGGCGTAGGTTTTGATCTGGCGGGCTGTCTTTTCCCAGTACTGCAGGTCGGCGGCCCGGCCCGCGCCCTGTCCGAAGGTCTTGGTGGGGGTATTGACACTCACAAAGATGATATCCGCCTCTTCGATGCCTTTTGCGATATCCAGGGTAAAGAACAGGTTTTTGTTGAGTGTGGCCTTGACCAGTTCCTGAAGGCCCGGTTCGTAGATCGGGAGGCGGTCGGATTGCCAGGCGTGGATGCGTTCGGCGTCGATATCCACCACCGTAACGCGGTATTCCGGGCACTTCTTGGCGATCATGGCCATGGTCGGTCCGCCCACATAGCCGGCGCCGATGCAAAGGATGTTATTCATGGCGGAGATACTAGCAAAAGGGGCCGGACCGGCAAACTGTTCTTGGCGTCATTCCGGCATTTTGAGACAACGTTCTCCTCATGGAAACTCTGGGGATCTTACAGGATCTGGCGATTGTGTTGCTGGTGTCCGGCCTGGCCGTGCTGGTGTTCCAGGCGCTCAATCTGCCGCGTATCGCCGGCTATATCCTTGCCGGCGTGCTGATCGGGCCCCACACGCCGCCCTTTGCCCTGATCAGCGACGAGGCCACCATCCGGACGCTCGCCGATATCGGGGTGATCTTCCTGATGCTTTCCCTGGGGATGGAGTTCAACCTGCGTCGCCTGTTCAAGGCCGGATTCTCCGCCCTCATCACGGCCGTTTTGGATGTGACCATCATGGTCTGGCTGGGCTACCGCCTGGGGCAGTGGATGGGGTGGCCCCCGCTTGAGAGCCTCTTTCTCGGCGCCATCATGTGCGATTCGTCCACCACCATTCTGGGCCGCCTCATCGGGGAATTCGGTTGGAGCCGCGAAAAATTCGCCGGTCTCGTCTTCAGCATCACCCTGGTGGAGGATCTTCTGGCCGTCATCATGATCGTCCTGCTCAACGGCGTGGTCCTCACAGGCACGGTCCAGGCCGGGGTGGTGGCGGGCCAGGTTTGGCAGTTGGGAGTCTTCCTCATCGCCGTCGTGATCGGCGGGATGCTAACCCTGCCCCGGTTCCTGAATTATCTGGCGCGGAAGGGTAGCGATGAACTGGTCATCATGACCACCGTGGGAATCTGCTTCGGTGTTTCCCTGGTGGCGGTCAGGCTCCAACTCAGCCTCGCGCTGGGCGCCGTCCTGGTCGGCGCGGTGGCCTCCGAGGCGCGGGCCGTGCGCCGACTTTCCGCCATGATTGACCCCTTACGCTACGTGTTCAGCGCCATCTTTTTCGTCTCCATCGGGCTGATGCTCGATCCATCCATACTCGTCCGTCATGGCGGCGCCATTCTCCTGGTCACCGGCGCCATCGTGGTTGGAAAGTTTTTCAACGGGCTTACAGGCAGCCTGCTGACCGGCCACGATATTACCACCTCGGTCCGGACCGGGGCAGGGCTGGCGCAAACCGGCGAGTTTGCGTTCATCATCGCCGCATTGGGCCTCTCTCTTCACGCAGTGGGCGCCCGGGTCTACCAGGTGGGCGTGGCGGCGGCCGTCCTGTCGATCCTGATCAACCCGTATCTTATGCGGGCCACCACCCCGCTGGCCGGGTTCCTCACGGTCAATCCCCTGTTTCGCCGGGTGATCAGCGGCTTCCAGTCGTACAGTCAGTGGAGCGCCCAAATCCGGAAAGGCATGGAGCCCGGACCGATCCGCCGTGCGGTCCGTCGTTCGGTGCTGACGATTCTGATCAACATCATCCTGATCGCGGCCCTTTTCGGGATTGCCGGCTTCATCGGACGCCACCGCGCGCTCCTGCCGGCGGGACTGGACTGGTCCCGGCCCCTGTTTCCAACCGTCTTGTGGCTGGCGGCCGTCCTGATGGCGCTCCCGCTCTATACCGCCATCATCCGGAAGCTCGATGCGCTGGCCATGCTGCTCGCCGAGGTTGGCATTCCCCTCACGATCGGCGCGGCCTGGGCGCAACCGATGCGCCTGTTCGTGTCGCGCGCGATTCTGATCGGGGGCTGCGCGGGGTTGGGGCTGCTCACCGTAATTCTCTCCTCCACGATCCTACCGTCCTTTTACACCCTGCTGATTCTCGCGGGCCTTGTGATACTGATTGCCTGGCAAATGTGGCAGTGGTTGTCGGTGATCTATTCCCGCGCCCAGAATTCGCTGCAAGACGCCCTGCTCGACACCCCTCTCCCGGACGTCGCGATAGAGTTCCCCCCTGTCGGCGATCCCGCGGCGTCCAGCCTTCCCGGTCTGACGATTCAGGCCCTCAGCGTACCCTCGGGTTCTCCGCTGATCGACCGGAACCTGCGCCAGATCCGGCTCCGCAACCGCACCGGCGCCTCGGTCGTCAGCATCGAACGCGAGGGGCGCCAGATGATGAATCCGATCCCGACGACCACCCTGCAGGCCCAGGATCGGCTCTTCCTGATGGGGAACCCGGACCAGATCGCCGCCGCCCGGAAACTGCTGACGGACGGGTACGGGTGACGGGAGGAGTCAAGGGCTGTGATGGGTTGATTACGATACTCTACTGCGTCCCGCCCCGGATCCTGCCCATGATCGTCAGCAAGGGGTGACGGAAGTGTCGCCCCTTTGCGAGCGTAATGCGTGTGTTCTGCGACATCGCTGACCAGGCATCGGGGTACTCGCAGACGCGTCCGATTACAGCGTAAACTTCCTCCGCGAACTCAAGACCCAAGCCGGGCTGGCAGTCCTCGTAGTACTGCACGGCTTGATCGAATTCGCCGTCCGCCCGAGGGTGGAAGGAGAATCTCACCGAGCGTACTTCCGTCGAATCTTGTCGAAGACCGCCTCGCCAGGGACGAGATCGACTTCGCCCCGGTCAATTTCAGCAACACGCCGCTCGGCTTCTTCCGCCCAAAGGCGGTCAATATCCGGCCGCGTGGGCAGGTTCAGACTCGCCAGTATCCGATCGACGAGGCCTATCCTCGCATCAGCGGGAAGATCCAGCGCCTCGTCAACGACCTTGTCGGCTGCAGTTGGCATAACATGTCTCCTTATCTATCCGTAATTGAACCACAGCGCATGGGCTACGGCAACGTGTTTTCCGGGAGCAGATCGGGATAACCGGGGTCGCGCACTTGAAGAGCGCCGGGCGGATCACCAACCGCGAACATCAGGAACTGACCGGCGCTAACACGCAGACGTCACTAGCCTCCGACGGATCAAGATGTCGCAAGGACAGATTCGAGGCAGGGGCTGGGCGATAACAGGCATTCTGTTGAGTCTCTTAAGCCTTGTCGCATTTTTTGGACTCATCGCTTTTTTAGAGACCAAGCACCGAGCAGTTTCATAACCTTCCCGTGGCTCCGAGGCTAATCAACCGTGTCCTTGGTATCCCCTGCACAAGCCTGCATAACCCTGCATATCGACAGCTTAACGGTGTCATTTTTCGCCTTAACGGTGTCATCCGAAGTGAAGGCGTAGGGCGGAATGATGATGCGGAATCTTCTGAACGGCTTGGTAATAAAGGGTTTGATGGGGGTCGTTGATTGGTTGCCGGACTAGGATTCGAACCTAGACAAGCAGATTCAGAATCTGCTGTGCTACCATTACACCATCCGGCAAGGGAGGCTTCCCCGGGGGGTCAAAACGGGGCGGATAGTAATGGAAATCCCGCGGGGATGGCAAGCCTTCAAAATCCATTTGACTCTGACTCCCCGATGGGCAACCCTTGACCCCGTTCTGCTGATGCTGGCGGCAAAACAGGCAATCGAATCGAGAGGGGCTGCATGAAGATCGGAATCATCGGGGCGGGTCATGCGGGCGTGGAAGCCGCGCGGGTGGCGGCGGCCGCCGGGGCGGAAGTTACCCTTTTCTCCAATGAATCCATCCCGCCTTACTTCCGCCCCCGCCTGGTGGCCGTCGCCTTTGGCCAGACGGCCCCGGATAGCATCTCCATCAAACCGGCCGGTTGGTATTCCGAAAAGCGTATCGATCTGCGCCTGGAGACGGACGTGACGGCGCTCGACGCCGTGACGCGTACGGTGACCGTGCGGGGCAAAACGCTGGCTTTCGACGGACTGGTGCTCGCGGCCGGTTCCAAACCGATTCAGCCCCCCTTTGTCTCGACCGCGAGCGGCTCACGCGTGCTGCCGTTGTGGGATATGGCCCATGCGCTGATGATCCTCGGAAAACTGGTCAAGGGCGGCCGCTGCGTCATCGTCGGCGGCGGCATTCTGGGCATCGAGGCGGCCCTGCGGGCACGGGAGGTCGCCATGTCGGTGACGCTGGTCGAGAAGATGGATCGCCTGATGCCGGCACAGTTTGGGCCCCGCGCCTCGGGCGTGATCCGGAAACGGCTGGAGGAGAAGGGCGTGGAAGTGCGGCTTGCCTGTTCCGTGACGAAAACTGAAAGCTCCGACTCCTGCACAGAAGTCCACCTGAACGACGGCTCCGTGGTGTCGGCAGCGGTCTGCCTCGTATCGATCGGGACCCGCCCTCTGGCGGCGCTGGCCTCCGCCGGCGGCCTGACGGTCCGTCGCGGCGTGGTCGTGGATGCGATGCTGGCAACGTCGGCGCCGCACATTTACGCGGCTGGCGACGTCATTGAGTTCGAAGGCCTGAACCGCTCCTCGGTCCGCGAGGCGGTGGCGCAGGGAACCCTGGCCGGGGAGAATGTGGTCGCGTCACTGCAGGGTAACCAGCAGAAACGGTTCGAACCGCTGTTGTTGCCGTTGACGTTCACGTCCGGCGATTTTGAACTGTGCTCCCTGGGCGTCCCGGGCGGGGCGGAGTTCGAGGAGCATGTGCTGGATGTTCCAGTGGAGTCGGCGTTCCGGTCACTGATCCGCCATGAGGGCCACCTCGTCGGAGTCCAGATGGTGGGAACACGCGCCGGGCTCGATGAGTTTGCGCGCCAGGTTGTGCGGATCAAGAAGCCAAGTTAATCGCTCCCGAAGAAAGGCTATGATGGAACCCCTGCTAAATCCGATCGAAGTCAGAACCCTCGCCTGCCTGGTCGAGAAATCGCTCTCGACCCCGGAGTATTACCCGCTGACGCTCAACGCACTGACGGCCGCATGCAACCAGAAATCGAACCGTGATCCCATGATGCAGATCTCCGATCAGGATACGGTGCGGGCTCTGGATTCCCTGCGTGACCGGCGGCTGGCAAGCTCGGTAACGCTGGCAGGAAGCCGCACCCCCAAATACCGGCACGGGATCGAAAACGTCTTTCCTTTGACACCGCCCCAGTTGGCGGTGTTGTGCGAACTCATGCTGCGGGGGCCCCAGACGGTGGGCGAACTCCGGACCCGCGCGAGCCGCCTTTGCAGTTTGGCGGACACCGCGGAAGTGCAGTCCGTCCTTCAGCAACTGATGGCCTGGCCCGGTGCCCCGTTGGCCGCCGTTGCCCCCCGCCAATCCGGCCAGCGGGAAGAGCGCTATACCCACCTGCTGGCCGGATCGCCTCCCGCCAGCACCGAACCCGCCGCCCTGCCGGTCGCCGAACCCGCCCGCCTGAGCGTCATGGCCGAGAACGAACGCCTCGCCACGCTGGAGGCAAAAGTGTCGGTGCTGGAGGACGAATTGGCGCGCCTGAACGCCCGATTGGCCGATTTCACCCACCAGTTCCAGTAGGCATGCCCCTGAACCATCCTTTATTCCGCCCCCCGGCTGAGGCTGACAGCCTGATTCTTCAAGTGGATCAGGGCTGTCCCTACAACCGCTGTACCTTTTGCGGCATGTACCGCCGTCTCCCCTACCAGCGCCGGACCCTCCCCGAAATCCAGCGCATGATCGCCGCCGCCGCCCGCCAGGCGCCCGAAACCCGGCGTGTCTTTCTTGCCGATGGCGACGTCATGCGCCGCCCCTTTTCGGAATTGCGGACTCTCCTGCTCCTTTTGAACGAACACTTTCCCCGGCTGGCCCGCGTCAATCTCTATGCCACCGGCAGCGCCATCCAATCCAAAACCGACGACGAACTTCAGGCCTTGCGGGAAAGCAGACTCCACACCCTGTACCTGGGTCTCGAAAGCGGCGACGAGACGACACTGCAGGCCGTGCGGAAGGGCGAGACCGCCGCGGGAATGATCGCGGCCGGCATCCGGGCCCAAGCGGTCGGCCTCAGGGTTTCGGTGATGATCCTGCTTGGACTTGGAGGCCAGACCCGATCCCGGGACCACGCCCTGGCAACCGCATCCGCCCTGAACGCGATGCAACCCCGCCTTCTTTCTGCCCTGCGGGTCGTGCCGATCCCCGGCACGGAGTTGCAGGCCGACATCGCGGCCGGCCGGTTTCTCCCGCTTACCGAGCACCAGACGATTGAGGAATTGCGCCTGACAGTTCAGGCGTTGGAGTTAACCAATACCGTTTTCCGTGCCAACCACAGCTCAAACGTCATTCCCCTGGAAGCGCGGCTGCCCCGGGATAAAGAACAGCTGCTGGATCAACTGAAGCGGCTCCTTGCCTCCGGCCAGCTGGATGACGAATCGCCCTGCGCGCCGCCTTTATGGATGTGACCGCCCTGCTCCACACCGGGCCGCCCTCCCGTTGGGTTGCGGAAAAAAAGAAGGACCGCGGCCGAAGCCGCGGTCCCATTTGAGGAACTGCCCCCCCTGAGCACCCCAGTCGGCCAGTAGTTCGAATCCTGTTTGCACCCTTGGGCGCGATTCCTATTCCAACCAGCCTCAGGTCACCCGACTCTAGTAGCAGGCTATATGCCGAAGCGTCATCCCTCTGATGCTTTTGCAAAACCTTCACATCCGTAAGCCGGAATGCCTGCTGAACGCCAATTATTCGGGCATTCCGCCGCGATCAGTGACCCGGGAGCCTGTCTCACAGTCTCACGCCATGCGCCAGGTGTCTCACTTCGACCGCCGATCGCGGAAACAGACGAATTGGCGCCAACTGCAGGCGCTGCTGGCGATAACCTTTATGCAACGTAAACTTGGCGAAAGGCCCTCCTCTGGTGTAGTCTTCATGGTCCGTCAATGCGGAAGGGAACGAAAGGACCACTATGGCTGAAAAAACTACGAGGCAACCACGCACCCCCGTCGAGGTGCTTCCCGTGGAAGAACCCACCGAGAGCACGCTGCATTTCTTCAAGCCGGAGGACTGGGTGGCGGCGTTGCTGTCCACGCTGATCGCCGGCCTGGCTTTCTTTTACTACATGGCGCCTGAAGTCACCCTGCAGGATTCCGGGGAACTGGTCACCGGCGCCTTCACGTTCGGCGTGCCCCATCCGCCCGGCTATCCGCTGTGGGCCTTGATGGGTTATGTCTGGTCCCACTTCATCCTGCCCTTCGGCAATCCCGCCTGGCGTATCGGCATGATGTCGGTGGTCACCGGCGCCCTGACGGTCGGAGCGTTGACGATCATGATGACCCGAAGCCTGCGTCTTCTCCTGCATTCCCTGCCCTGGTCCGACTCGGTCGACGAACGCCTGCAACACTGGATGGCCGTCACCTTGGGCGCCAGCGCCGCGTTGCTCTTCGGCTTCAACCGCGGCGTCTGGCTGTGGGCCTGCGTGTCGGAGATGCGCGTGCTCAATGTGTTCTCGTTCGTCCTGATCAGTTGCATCTTCTTCGCCTGGATGATCCAGCCGCACCGACGTGGCTTTCTCTACGCCACGATCTTCATCTTCGGGTTAAGCCTCGCCAACCACCAAACCATCTCGGTCATGGTGGTCCCCCTCGCAGTCGGCGTCCTCGCCGTCGGCCTGAACCAGTTCATGGAGGCGCGGCGCAAGGACACGAAGACCGACGTCTCCCGCCTGTTCATGACCAGCCTGGCCACCGCCTGGGAACTCGCCACCGCCGGCCTGTTGAGCATCGCCGTGGGACTCGTCATCTGGTCCTGGCTGACTTATCCGCCGGCCGTCGACATGGGGCACGATGAAACGTTCTGGCTCGGCATCGGGTCCTGCGCGGTCGGGCTGGCGGGCCTGTATGTCGGCGGGGTCACCGGCTGGTGGGAGCGTCGCCGCTCCCTGGTGTACGCCGGCCTGTTCATGCTCGGCGTCTCGTTCTACGCCTACATGCCCTTGGCCGCCGCCACGACTCCGCCCATGAATTGGGGCTACGCCGCGACCAAGGAGGGGTTCGTGCATGCCGTCACCCGCGGCCAGTATGAAAAGGTCCGGGGCGCTGAGATCTTCAGCGCGGAGTTCCTCATCAAGATCAAGGTGTTCATGGAGGCCATGTTCAACCAGTACTCGATGCCGCTCAGCCTTTTTGCGCTGGTGACCCCGCTCGTCATGCTCCTGTGCTGGCGGAGGTTCAAACCGCGCGGCCGCGCCTGGATGATCTTCGTGTGCGCCGCCTTCGTGATCACCGGCTTCGGGCTTCTGACCATCATCAACCCGAAACTGGACCGGCAGGAGCAGGAGATCAACATCAAGTTCTTCGCGCCCGCCCACGGCTTCTACGCCATGCTCATCGCCTACGGCATCGCCATCCTCCTGAGCCTGCTCGCCTGGTGGCGCGCCAAGGTGGGCGGCGCGATCGCCCGCCTCGCCTGCGTCCTCCTGCTGGCACTGCCGTTGATCACCTATCAACGCAACTGGGCGCTCTGCAATCTCCGCGGCCACGATTTCGGCTACCTGTTCGGCTACCTCATGTTCAATCCCGGCAACGGTTATGAGCCGATGGAGCGTGATGCCGTCCTGTACGGCGGAACCGATCCGGGCCGGTTCGTGCCGACCTATATGATCTTCTGCGAGAGCCGCGTCGCCCCCAAGGACCGCTTCCGCAACAAGGACTTCGACCGGTCTGATGTCTACATCATCACCCAGAACGCCCTGGCCGATAACACGTACATGAGTTACATCCGCGACCATTACGACTTCTCCCGGCCGGACGTGAAGAAACCGGAGACCCTCGCCAACTTCCCCGCCTGGCGGCGCGGCGTGTTCAAGCTGGGCTCCAGGATCCTGCACCGGGACCGCACCTATCCCCAGGATCCGATCTTCATCCCCAATCCCGACGACAGCAACAAGGCGTTTCAGGAATATATCCGGGACGTCCAGACGGGGAAAATCCCGGCCAGTGCCGACATCAAGATTGAAAACGGCAGGGTCAGCGTCCAGGGGGTGGGCGGCGTCATGGCCATCAACGGCATCCTCGCCCGCTGGATTTTCGACAGGAACAAGGACAAGCACGCGTTCTACGTCGAGGAAAGCTACGTCATCCCCTGGATGTACGCCTATCTCACGCCCCACGGCGTGATCATGAAGATCGAGAAGGAACCCGTTCCTCCCCCGCAAACGGATCCCCAACTCTGGGCGGGCATCGTGGCGCGTGACAAGGCCTACTGGGACAAACTCACGGCTGAATTCGTCGCCCGGGAGGAGTTCGTCCGCAACAACGACGCCAAGAAGTCCTTCTCCAAAATGCGCTCCGCCATTGCCGGCCTGTACGCCGCGCGCGGCATGGTCGCCGAGGCCGAGTATGCCTTCCGCCAATCGCTCCAACTGTGCCCCGAGAGCCCGGAAGCGAATTTCCGCCTGGCGGATCTCTACATGCGGCAGCACCGCTTCACCGAGGCCCGCGTCCTGATCGAGCAGTACCGGGTCCTGGATCCCTACAACCGCGGGGCTGTTGATTTCCTGGCCGGAATCAGAGGCAACGAACAGGCCGATCAACGGCGTGGGGACCTCGAGAAAATGATGGGCGAGAATCGCCTCGATATTAATTCCGCGCTGGAACTGGCCGCCCTGTATCAACGGCTGGGGCTCGAACCCCAGTTCCAGGGCATCATCCAAAGCCTGCTGAACAACACCAACCTGCCGTCAAACGTTCAGCTGGCTATCGCCAAACTCTGCGGCGACTGCAAGCGTTGGGACCTGCAGATCGACGCCCTGCAACGTTACCTGAAGATCGAACCGAACAGCTACCGGAGCTGGATCGAACTGGGCTTCGCGCAGTTGTCGGTCAACAAACCCGAGGAGGTCGTGAAATCATTCCGTCAGGCCGTGGCGCTCGGCGGGGAAATGGCACGGTCTCTTTTGCGCAAGGACCCCCGCTTCGCCCCGTTGCAGAATATTCCGGTCTTCCGGGCCATGGTGCCACCCCCGCCATCCATGTCCACCATGGAACTTCCGTTTTAGTCCCTTATGACTTGAATCAATCTCATCTTGGTCATGATTTTTTCGTAATCTTAATCGTAATCGTAATCGTAATCTCCTCTGACTCGCTTGGCATGGTGCCGAAGAAAAAGGATTACGATTAAGATTACGATTATGATTAAGATTTTGGTTCCGGCTATGCCGGGTTTGGTGAATCGGCTACATCATGACACCTGACTCCCTCAGGACTCAAAACTCAGAACTCGGGACTCGAAACTCGGGACTCGAAACTCCCCACTCTCCTCCCGATCTCATCATTCACCCCACGGCCATGGCCCTGCGTCAGGCGCAACGGAGGGCGCTCCAACAGGATTCTTTTTTCGACGGCCGCCGGCATCTTTCGCTGTCCGCCTTCCTGAACGCCTGCGCCGAAACCGCCCTGAGCAACCGGCCGGAAGGGCCACTGCGCCCCATGAACGACCTCGATCGTGAACTCGCCATCGTCGAGGCGGTCATCCGCTTTCGCACCGTCCGAACCCGCGACACCTTTATCCTGCAGGAACTGGCACCAGCCGCGCTTGAGGAAACCCTCGCCCAACTCATCGACACCGTCGCGCCGCTCGCCGATCGCGCCGCGGACTTCCTAACCCGGCTCGCCGCCGACCGGCGTCACCCGAAGAATCCCGCCCTCGCCGCCCTCCACACCGCCTACACCGACGTCTGCCGGTCCCTCGGCGTGGCAGACGAGACCACCCTCAATACCGCCATCCTCACGCTCCTGCGCGGCGACCGCTCCCGGTGGCCCGCCTGCCTCCGTCAGGCGCGTTCGGTCGCGTTCACCGCCGTCCGCTGGGTCGCCCCGTTCCAGGAATCGGTGATCGACGCACTGACCGGTCAACTCGGACGCGATCACGTCCTCGTCCGCCATGTTTTGACCGACTATGAACAGGATTGGTGGGGCGGCAGCCTGATGAGCAACGCCGGCCTGCTCCTGTTCGGCGACAGCCAGGCCATGGCCGCTGACGCCGCGTTCCAGTCCGCCGCCACGCAGTCCGCGATCGAACACCTCACCAGTCTGCGTGAAGGTTACGCCATGCAGGACCGGGCGCTGGCCGAACACGCGCGCTCGCGGGTCGGCTTTTCCTGCTCCGTCGGCGGCTATGGCGAGATCGAGGATCTCGCCCGCCGGATCGCCTGGGAATTGTTCGACCGGCCGGACCCGGTCCGCCCCGAGGACATCTGCCTCGTCACCCGGAATCTCGGCGCCGCTTCCGATGCCATCATGGATGTCTTTGCCCGGTTCAACATCCCCTACTATTTCCGGCGCGGCGTCCCTCTGCTCGCCGTGCCCGTGGTGAAAACCTTCCTTAATTTCGCCCGGTTCTCAGCTAACCGCGAACGCGATGTCTTCTGCGCCCTTCTGGAAAGCCCGTGGGTCAAGTGGAACGCGGTCGGACCGTCCTTCGATCCCGTCGGCCTCGCCGACGATCTCCTGCGGTCGGGTGCGGAACCCACCCTCGACCATCCCGATCGCCTCGCCCGCCGCCTGACGGCCTATTACCGGGAAAAACGACGGTACGAGACGCCGGAAGCCGTCGCCGCCGCCGTCGCCCACGCCGTCGCCGCCCTCCAGTTCGCCCTCGGCAACCCCGCCATCAAAACAGTGGACACCGCCATCGCCGATCTTCTCGCACGGTGCGAGTCACTGGACTTAAACCCGCCCCCCGCCCCTCCCGGCACCACCGGACCGGGAGGTGACGATGACGAGCTCGAACGCCGCGCGGCGATCCTGAACACCAAGGCGCATGCCGTGACCCTCGAAACGCTCGAAACACTCCGGCGCCATTCCCTTGTGGATTTGAAGAGCGGCGGGACCCTCACCTGGAGCGATGTGGTGGATTTGCTGAACCGCGCCCTGGAAAACCTCACCATCGCGCCCGCGCCGCCGGATGAGTCCGGCGTCTGGATTCTGAATCCATTCGACATCGCCGGCCTGCGATTCAAGGTTGTGATCCTGGCCGGCCTCAATGCGGGCGCCTTTCCGCAACCGCCCACACCCAGTCCGCTATTCCCCGACGCCGAACTTCTGGAGTTCCGCGCGCGCCTGCAGGCAACCGGCAGGATTCCCGTCGCGGCGCTGGCTATTTCCAAGGCGCGCAACAGCCAGGAAAACCTGCTCTTTCTCACCACCCTCGCCGCCTCAGGAGAGCGGCTGGTATTCTCCTACGCCGGACATGACGAAACCGGCCAGGAACAACCGCCCTCCGTTTTCTTCAGCACCCTCTGGCGGCTGGTCGGCTGGCCGGCCTGGCCGGCCCTGCCGGACGTCCCCCCGGATCGATACGACGCCTGGCGCCTGGGCAGGGCCCCCACGCACCTGCAGGCCCACTGGCAAAAACACACCCAACGGCCGGGCGGCCGGGACGCCATCCCGCCTTTCAGACGGCGCCCCTTCCCCGGGGAATCCTATCTGGGCACCGTGCCTTTACCGCTCTGCCGGGCTAACGCCGAGCGCTGGCAGCGGGTGGCGAGTCAGCCTGAAACCGCCGACTCAGGTCCCGACAGGCCGGATTCCATCGCGGCCCATGTGGCGCACGGCATCGGGGTGGAGCATCAGCGCCAGGCGTTCTTCACGCGGCAGGCGCCCTCCGGGTCCGGAGACGGACCCGCCCCGGCGGACAGGACCGCGGAACCCGGCCACGAATATGCCGGCGTGCTCGACTCGCACCTCTGGAACGCCCTGCGCCAGACGCATGCCGCCGAAATACCGGATTTCAGCCCCACCCAACTTGAACGCCTCGTCGCCTGTCCCTATCAATACTACCTCCAACACGTTCTGCGCGTGGAACCCATTGAACCCAACGATCTCGAACCGCGCGTTCAGGATTTCGGCACGGCGATTCACGAGATTCTCTGCACCGGATTCCGGATGTTGCAGGGCCGCCCGGCCCCCGCCGGAATTCCGCGACTGAAACAGGTCGGACAGTCTTACGTACGGCTGGCCCTGCCAGCCTGGGCGATCCGCGACTCCCGGGGCGGGTGGCATCTCCAGGAAACAACGGAACGGCCTTCCCCGGAAGCCCTGCCCCTCGTGGCTTTCCAGAACGGGGCGGAAGAGGACACCCTCGCGTTCTTCGAGGCCGTCGCCGACGCCCTGCTCAACTGGGCCACCAGCGGAAACGCCATCTGGCGGCTCGGCGCCCCGGAACAATTGAACGTCCAGCGCCGTCGCATCCGCCGCGCCGTCCGCAATCTCGTCCGCGCCGCCCTTGATCCCGGGACGCTCCCTGAACTCGACGGCCTACCGGGCGGGCGGCGTTTCCCCGCCCTCCTGGAGTACACGTTCGATAGCCGCCGGCCGCAGGCCGATGCCCCCTCGCTCGAACTCTCCGATCCGGCCAACCCGGACCGGAAACTCCGCCTGCACGGCAAAATCGACCGCGTGGATCTTGTCTTCGATGCCGACCGCCAGCTTCAAGGAGTGATCGTGGTGGACTACAAAGGCGCCGGCAAGGCGACACTCGCCCCGCCGGACCTGGCCGCCGGCATGGCCACGGCCACCGATTGCCAGCTCCCCGCCTATGGACTGGCCGCCGCCGCCATTTTCCCGCCCCCAACTCCCATTATTATGCACTACCTTTCCTACACGCTGCCCCTCGACAAGATGCTCAAACAATGCCAGACCAAGTGGCTTGGCCTAGCAGGCCAACCGCTGGAACCTGAGGAATTGGGCAAGGTGATCGCTCCCGGTCTTTCACTCACCGACGCCTTCACCGCCCGCGTGTTCACCGCCCTGGACCGCTTCGAGCGCGGCGACTTTGCCGTGGCCCCGCAGGAATGCGCCTATTGCAAGCTGCAGGCCTGCTGCCGCCACGCCGCCCATGCCCTGCCCCACGACACGACCGGCGCGGAGGACGCCCCATGAGCGCCTGCCGCAGCCTCCGCTTTATCGCCTCCGCCGGCACGGGAAAAACCCATCAGGTGGTCAGCCTGTACCAGTCCCTGCTGCTGGGCCGTCCGTATCCGCCGGATGATGCGGCTCTGCCCGGCTCCGCGAGCGGCTCGATCTTTGACGGACTCACCCGCATTCCGCCTGAACGTATTCTCATGCTGACCTTCACCAAGAACGCCGCGGCGGAAATGCGCGCGCGGGTAACCGAGGCCATTGAACGGGAACTGGCCACCGGCGACCCCGCCAACGAGGCCACCTGCTGGAGCCTGCTCCGCCGCCTGTCCGGAGCCACCATCTCGACCATCCACTCCTTCGCCCAACAGATCCTCGCGGCCCACACCCTGCAACTGGGGCTCTCACCAACGCTTACCGTCCTGGAAGAGGCCGAAGCCGAGGATCTCCGCACCGCCTCCATCCAGGCCGCCCTGAAGGCTGCGCTGACCGACTCCGAATCCGCCCTCGCCCGGGACTTGGAGCGGTTGTGCGACGGCCGCGGCCTGAACGGCATCGAACAGGGCATTCGCCAGCTCCTCCGAAAAGGGTCCGCGTGGGGAATGGATCTCGAGCACGCCGATCCGGCCTCCCTCGTGGCCGAACCCCAACCACCCTCAGTCCGACTTCTTCAGGAACTCCTGGACCAGATCCAACCGGCCGCCGGCGCCTATGGCGGAAAAACCCTCCAGGCGATGGCCCATGACCTTGACGCGGCGATCAGGCGGCTCGGAACCAACCCGTCGCCCCACGCCATCGCCGATGCCGCGGGAACTCTGATCCCGCTCACCACCCGCGCCTGGGGAAGCGATGAGTCCGTCAAGTCGCTGCGGGCCAGGACACAAACCACCCTTCGTGAACTGGCCGGGTATTCCGACCGCCTGGAAGGCCGGCGCCTGCTGATCTCCCTGCTGACGCTCGCCCGGGATTGTGTCGGCCGGATTCAGGACCGCAAGCGCGACCAAGGCGTCCTGGATTTCGACGATCTGCTGTTCAAGGCCCGTGACCTGATCCGCGCTGAACCGGGCTGCATCCCCCCGATCGACGTCATCATCGTGGACGAGGCCCAGGATAATTCCCGCCTGCAAAACGATCTTATCCGCCTCGTCCATGCTGGCACCCAAGCGTCGGTCGTGTTGTGCGGCGACACAAAGCAGACCATCTACGGCTGGCGCGGCGCCGATCCCGAGGGGCTCCCGCGTTTCGCCCGGGAACTGCATCTCGACGCCGTTCCCCTGCGCACCAGCTACCGGAGCCAGAAAGGCGTCCTCGATTGGGTCAACGATCTCTTCGCCGGCGTCATCATGGGGCCCGAGCTCTATGGCGACGACGAAACCCTTCAGCCCTGCCCGGCGGCGCAAGCCCTGGCAGGTCCCTCCGTGGAACTGCTGCTGCCCGAGTGGGAACTTTTTCCCGCGCCGGATCAGTCCGTCACGGTCGGCAAGAAAGAGTCCCAGCCGAGGCTCACCCTGAACCGCAATGACCTGAAGAAGCTTGCGGATAAAGGCGATTCCGGGGAGTGGGCCAAAGCCCTGGAGCGATCCGGGCAGGCCATGGTGCTGGAGGCGCGGGCCGTGGCACGGCGTATCCGGCTGCTTACCACCCCGCGCGCAGGCAGGGCCTGGCATCCCCGGCAGGTGTGGGATTCCACGTCGCAGAAGTGGGTGCCCGCCCCTCCCGTGCCATACCGGTTCCGGGATGTGCTCATTCTCCTCCGAGCCGGCACGCGACAGGAACTCTACGAGCAGGCGCTCCAGGAGGAAGAGATTCCCTTCACCACCGATGGGAAGGGGCGCGGCTTTTTCGCGCGGCAGGAAACACTCGATGTCGCCAACCTGCTGGCCTGGCTGGCATTCCCCGGGGACCGGCTGGCCTACATCGGATTCCTGCGTTCGCCCTTTGTGGCCCTGTCGGATAGCGCCATCGCCCGGCTCGATCCTCGATTTCGCCCATTCGATGACGTGTCCGGGTGGACGCCGGTGTCCCTACCGGCGTCTGACGGCGCTGGGGACAGCGCCGTCCACCTGATGCGGTCGGACGCCGATGCCTACCGGCGCGCCGCGCCGCTGCTGGCCCGACTCCGCGCCCTGGCCGGCCGCGTCAGTGCGGTGGACCTTGTGCGTCAGGCCGTCCGCCTGACCGGTTACGACGCCATCCTCGCCGGAACCTTTCACGGCGTTCAGCGCCTGGCCAACCTCCAGAAACTCCTCTCGTGGATCCAGGACCGCGAACGCTCGGAGAACCTCGACCTGCAGACCCTCGCCGGCCGCCTCTCCCATGAAATCTCTGGCGGACGGGAAAGCCCCGATGCCGCCGTCCTGGATCCCAACGACGATTCCGTCCGCATCAATACCATTCATGCCGCCAAGGGACTCTCCAGCCCCGTAGTGATCATCCCCGATCTACGGCGGACGGGTACGCCCGACCGGGACTGGATCCTGCTCGCGCGCGACGACTCCGGCGAGACCCGCGGTGTAACGGCCCGGCTGAAACTCTTCGGGGAGGATACCGATACCGAAAGCGAGCGGGTCTGCGAAGGATTCGGCGACGCCCTTGACCACAATAAGGCCGACCGCGACCGCGAATCGCGCCGGCTGTTCTACGTGGCCTGCACCCGCGCCCGCGATCTGATCATCCTGTCCGGCGAGAACCCCGTGACGGGCGGCGATGAAACCTGGCGGGCCTGGATCAACCGGCATCTCGTTCAATGCGCCTTCGATCCGAACCTCGTGACCCTGCGCGCCTACGGTGAGGTGGAGTCCGCCTGGCGGTTGTCGCGCCCCGCGACGGCCACCCTTCCGGTGGCCGTCACGGTCGCGCAACTCACGGCCGCCCGTGTCGCCAGGCCCCGGTCCGCCGCGCCGGAACAGTACCGTTTCCCGGTCACCGCCCTGACCCAACCCTCGTCGCCCCTCGACCTGGCGCAGGTCCTGGTCGCCCGCCCCACGGAAGAAAACGAAACGTCCATGGAATCGGCCGATTCATCCGCCGGGTGGACGCCGCCGTCCCTGACGGCGTCTGAGCGCACTGGATTTGGCACGCTGGCGCATCGCCTCATGGAAACCCTGGACTACGGGTCGGCCACGCCGCTGGAGACCAGGATCCAACGGGCGGTGGAATCGGCGGGCGCCGCGGCAGGCGACCGGGAACAATTGAGGAGTCGCGTCGGTGGCGCGGCACGGACACTGGCGGCCATGCTGGAGGGTGTCTCGCCGGAAGACCTGATCCGGGAACTGCCCTTCGCGGCGCGGTTCGAGCATGACGGCGCGAGCGTCATCGTGGACGGAAAGGTGGACCTGCTGTTTCGCAAGGCGGGGGTGTGGCATATCGTGGACTACAAGTTTTCCGATCATTCAGAGGGAGAGTTGATCGAACGCTACGGGTTCCAGTTGGCGGTCTACCTCGAGGCGCTCTCCACCCCGCTGCCCGGCACGACCCAGCGCCTGCCGCGCTTTGCCACGACCGGCCCGGCCTCCTTCCAGTTACAGGTGCTGGGGGTGGATACCCGGGGGCGATGCCGCATGGCAGCGCTTCCGCCATCACGCCCCCAGGACACCGCCGCCCGCCTGATCCAGGCAGCCCGGGTGCTGAGGTGACATCCGCATTTGACGTTCTTTACCCGATCCTGTATCACGCAAGGGTAATTCCAAGGAGTGCATCCGCAGCCTTTGTCGTTGGAACAGGCTCTGCGCGCATCATCTGCCCGGCCGACCTCGGGCCGAGGTCGGCTACAG
>JBAXWO010000699.1:0-1954 GCA_037128375.1 bacterium | reverse complement strand
AGGAGATAGTATAACCGGCGTGCCGTCAAAATTCAAACAACGAATCTCAACCACCCGATCGCCGATCGAACCGCCGTGAGCGCCAGCGTTCATCGCCAGCCAACCGCCGACCCTCCCCGGCACGCCTTCCAGACATTCGAGTCCCGCCAAACCGTCGGCTTCGAGACGGTCGAGCAGCGCCGCGCCCGCGAGGCCGCAGCCCACCTCCACCTCGCCGTCGCCGATCCGTTCATACGTCTGAAACGCCGGCCCCGACAGGCTCACCACCAGGCCGGCAACGCCGCCGTCGGCCACCAGTGTGTTGGCCCCGGCGCCCAGCACCTGCACCGGAAGTCCCCGATCCGACGCGGCCCCCATCGCACGCACCAACGCCGCCTCGTCCCCGGCCCTCACGAACCAGTCGGCCGCGCCGCCCACGCCCAATGTGGTCAGGCGCCCCAGTGGCGCGCCGGCCACGGCGTCCGCTGTCGGCGGCTGCGCCGCATCCGCCGCACAGTCCCTCGCCCGCGCGGCCAGCCCCACGACATCGCCCGCCCCCACCACCAGCAGCAAGTCATCCGGGGCTAGACCGGACCGTGCCGCGTGCCAGGCCTCGTCATGCGTCTCGGCGAGCAGCACCCGCATCGCCGGCCGCAAGCGGCGAAACGCGGCGTATAAATCCTCCACGGACCCGCCTGCCAGCGGCTGCTCCGAGGCCGCATAGACCGGCATCAGGATCACGCGGTCCGCGCCGTCAAAGGCTGATGGGAACGCATCCCGCAACGCCAGGGTCCGGGTGTATCGGTGCGGTTGAAACACCACCGTGATCGCGCCTCTGGCACATCCCCGCGCCTGGGCGATCAACGCCCGGATCTCTTCGGGATGGTGCGCGTAATCGACAATCACACGGGCACCGCCGACCTGTGCCACGGTCTCAAAACGCCGTTTGGGAAGTTCCGCGCAGGCTGCTGCCAGCCGGCCGACCGCCGCCTCGGGCGCGATGCCCGACATTACGGCGGCCGCGAGCGCGCCGAGCGCATTCAAAACGTTGTGGCGGCCCGGCACGCCGATCGTCACCGATCCCATCGACCGCCCACCGGCGCATACGGTGAACGTGCTGCCGATGGGGCCGCAGTCCACGTTTGAGGCGCGCAGCCAGGCGGTCTCGGAAAACCCGAACGACGCCGCGTGTACGCCGTCGCACACGCGTCCGCACACCTCTGCGGCGAGCGGGTTGTCGGCGCACCACGCCACGCCCGAACGGGTCGCGTCTACCACGCGCCGGTAACACGCAACCAAATCCTCGATGCCGGCGAAGTGTTCCAGATGGTCGATGTCAATGTTGGTGACGACGGTGACGTGGGGCCGGTAAAGCGCAAGGGTGCCGTCGCTTTCGTCTGCCTCCACCACCAAGCGACTCACGCCGCTGCCGCCGCTCCACCCCGCGCCCGCGCCCAGGGCCGGCGATTCTCCTCCGAGGCACCACTCGACGGCGTGTCCCAGTTCTTGAAACAGGCGTGTGACAAACAGCGATGTCGTTGTTTTGCCGTGCGCGCCGCACACCGCAACGCTGTGCGGCGCCGCCGATACCCAAGCGGCGAGGGCGACCCCGCGGTGCAGAACCGGAATGCCGGCCGCGCGCGCAGCCGCAATCTCGGGTTCATCGTCGGTGATCGCCGTGCTGCGAATCACGCACACCGGGATTCCGGCCCGGTGCGCCTCGATCAACGGCGCGAGATGCGCCGGGGCGTGCGCCGGGGCGACCGCCATGCCCGCCGCCTGTGCACGCGCGGTCAGCGGATTGGGGGCGGAGTCGCACCCGTCAACCGTCCAGTTGCGGGCCGCGAGCAGCGTGGCCAACCCCGCCACGCCCACCCCGCCGACACCCATCAGGTGGGCGCGCCCCGGGCTTCCGGCAGCCAACGCCTCGGCGATCACACGCTGTTCATCATAATCCCGCATCCGCCACCTTCGG
>JBAXWO010000698.1:0-1955 GCA_037128375.1 bacterium | reverse complement strand
GCAAATTTCCCTCGGGCAGAAGCATGACCTGCCCCACGACCACGCCCCGTTTCCAGCGGGCTGACTCGAACAGAACATGGTTCGACAGCTTCGGATTCGTCCGCCAGAGACGATTCCCGGCTTTCCCGGGGTTCTCGACCAGCCAGGCAGCATCCTTTTCATGCGTGACGCACTTCGCAAAATCCAGCGCGTCCCACGCGCCGGCTTCGGCCCGCGCGAGCAGTTCCCGGGTCCAGACGTCTTCGGGCGACAGCCGCTTCAGCCCTTCCGCTGACGCCACCGCCGTCTCCATAATGCTGACCAACAGCGTCTTCTCCCCCCGGCACAACTCCACCTTCCCCTCCGTGACCGTCAGCGTGGACTTCGCCGCCGCCACCTCCAGCCGTAACCGCGTCCCGACCACTCGCGCCACGGCATGGGGCGTCTGGATCTCAAGTGGATGCCTCTGCGGCGCGGCGGAGCCAATCAGCGTGCCGGCATCCAGCGCGAGCCGCTTGGCTTCCTTGTCCGCGCCAGTCGCCGCACCCACCCGCAGTCGCGTGTTCCGCTGCAGTTCCACCTGTGTGCCGTCCCGATAAGCCAGTTTCACAACCCCATCAGCCCCCACCTCGACACCATCGCCGGGCCGGATCACATCGTCAACCCGGAGACCGATAGGACTCAGGACTCCGGACTCCGGACCCTGAACACCCGGCCCCGCTCCCCCTGAACCCTGAACCCTGAACCCCGAACCCTTCATCTCCGCCACCCGCAATACCAGCGACCCGGCCAGCGTCCGGTTGAACCACCACGCGCCGCCGACAGCGATCGTCAGACTCGCGGCGGCGGCCAGCGGGATCACCCACCGCCTTCCCGATAGGCGAGGACCGGGGAGGCCTAGGGAACGCGCCCGCTTGTTTTCGGCGTCTCCGGCGTTCAATTCCCGTGCGATGCCGACATCCAGCAGGTAGTGCTTCACGAGGTCCCGCCGCGCGGACTTGTTCTCCTGGAGAAGCCGGATCAGCCCTTCGGTTTCTTCCGGCCCCAGTTCGCCGTCTTCCCATCGGATCAGGCGCTCTTCCAGCATCTCTTTTTCATCGCGGGTCGTATTCATGCGACCTCCCCGGCTAGCTTGGACTCCACACATTCGGCCAGCGCGTTTCTCGTGCGCATCAGCATCACGCGGACGGACACAGGGGTTCTCTTGACAACTGCGGCCACCCTTTCGCACGTCAGCCCCTGCAGGTAGCGCATGCGAAGAACGGAGAGCGCCGGACCTTTCACCTGCTTCATGCATTCGGCCAAGGCGATCCGGCGGGCGGTCATCAGTTCGGATTCGGGGTCCGCTTCCTCAAAGGCCTGATCAAACACATCGATCAGGCGCGAGTCGGCAATCACCTTCGCCCGCTTGCGCGTCCTCCAGAAGTGCAGCACGGTATTCCGAACCACCCCCCGCGCCCAGACGGGGAAAACGGCGTCCTCATCCGGAACCTTCGCCCGGCTCAGGATGATCAAGCCTGTTTCCTGCAGCACATCCTCGGAATCGTGAGGATCACGAACCAGCGCGCGGACGTAATCCATCAGCATGCTCTGGTGCTGCAGATAAAGTCGGGACACTCTTTCTTCAATCGGCATACCGCCTCCTACTGTACTATTCCCGCTCATTCGAAAGTGTTACATTCCAGACAGGCCAAACGCGTCTAAAGAAAGGCCGTCCCTAAGCGAACCTCTATTGCAGACCCGACGAAGGAGGTTTTGCAAGCGCCTCAGGATGCGTCCGGAATTCTAATAATGGCAGCCGCTATCGGGATCCAAATCGGGATCGGGACCGAAATCGACGAGAAAGCAAGGAATTCGACCCCGATAGCGATAGCGATTTCGACTGTACGGAGGTGCTCAAAATTAGAATTTCTGCAACACATCCGGGCGGGCGGGCAGCGGCCTGAGCACCCAGCGCTTGTTGTACCAGAACCATT
>JBAXWO010000697.1:0-1957 GCA_037128375.1 bacterium | reverse complement strand
CGACCACTATCGATCACTCTATTATACCCTTAACTATCTACCGCATATCTAAACATTAAGCATAACGGATGGCGGGGGCAGTTTATTTTAACCAGCCTTTTTGTCATTGACGAATGATGCCGATTTCCTACTATGCGCCCTTTCCTAAACACAAGGAGCAGAGACCATGGCACTGATTGATTTTGGTGGAGAGAAGGAAACAGTCGTTACTCGCAAGGAGTTTTCGATCGTCAAGGCCCGCAAGGTCCTTAAGAACGAAACCATCGCCATCATTGGTTATGGCGTTCAGGGGCCCGCCCAGGCGCTCAACCTGAAGGACAATGGATTCAAGGTCATCATCGGCCAGGCGCCGGAGTTCAAGCGCGATTGGGACCGCGCCCGCAAGGACGGCTGGGTGCCCGGAAAAACGCTGTTCGACATTGCCGAGGCCGTGCGGCGCGGCACCATCATCCAGATCCTGGTGTCCGATGCCGCCCAACGCAAGGTCTGGCCGGTCATCAAGGCCAATCTGAAGCCCGGCGATGCGGTTTACTTCTCGCATGGCTTCTCAATTGTTTACAAGGAGCAGACCGGCGTGATCCCGCCCAAGAACGTGGATGTGATCATGGTGGCCCCGAAGGGTTCAGGCACTTCCGTCCGCCGCAACTTCCTCTCCGGCGCCGGTATCAACTCCAGCTTTGCCGTCGGACAAGACGCCACAGGTCGCGCCAGGGAGCGCTGCCTGGCCGTCGGAATCGGCATCGGATCCGGCTATCTCTTCCCGACAACCTTCCAGAAGGAAGTCTGCAGCGACCTGACCGGCGAACGCGGCGTGCTCATGGGCGCCTTGGCGGGCATGATGGAGGCGCAGTATGATGTTCTCCGCGCCAACGGTCACTCCCCCAGCGAAGCGTTCAACGAAACCGTCGAGGAATTGACCCAGAGCTTGATCCGGCTCGTCGACGAGAACGGCATGGACTGGATGTACCAGAACTGCTCGGCCACAGCTCAGCACGGCGCCCTGAAATGGAGGCCGATCTTCAAGAAGGCCAATCTGCCCGTCTTCAAGCAGCTCTACAAGTCCGTCAAGGCCGGCCAGGAGACCCGCGAGGTCATCCGTGACTGCGGCGGTAAGAACTATCAGGGGTTCCTGAGCAAACGCCTCGGCGACATGCACAACTCTGAAATGTGGAAAGCCGGCGCGGCGGTGCGATCCTTACGCCCGAAGGAACTGGCCAAAGCCACGGCGAAGACCGCCAAGGGCATCGGCGGCCGGACCTCCAACTGAACGCTGGAGTCCTGAATGCTGACGAGGGCAGGCACCGCAGGGCCCTGCCCTTCTTGTTTTAATGAGCACCCTTCAACTATTGCTTCTGGCGGTCGGCCTGGCCCTGGACGCCTTCGCGGTAGCCGTAGCCAGCGGCATCGCCATCAAGAACCTGCACATCGGGCATGCCCTCCGCATTGCCACGGCCTTTGGCCTGTTCCAGGCCATCATGCCGCTGGTCGGGTGGCTGGCCGGTTTGTCCCTGCAGAAATACGTGACCGGCATTGACCACTGGGTCGTGTTCGGCCTTTTAACCTTCATCGGCGCCAAAATGATTTATGAGGCCACCCAGATCGACAAGGCCGAGGATGCGGTCAATCCGCTGAATCTCTATGTCCTGCTGATCCTGTCCCTGGCCACCAGCATCGATGCACTGGCGGTGGGAATCACCTTCGCCATGCTGGGCACGGCCATCGTCACCCCGGTCATGGTCATCGGGTCGGTTACGTTTGCCCTGTGCCTGGGCGGCGTCTACATCGGCAACGTGTTCGGCCATTTCTTTGAGAAGAAAATTGAGATTCTGGGCGGAATCGTGCTGATCGGAATCGGCCTCAAGATCCTGATTGAGCATCTGTTTTGCTCCTGAGTGTCATTGACTCAGGCGGCGGCTCCCGCTAGCATGGGGGCCGACATGATGAGTTTACTGGCCAG
>JBAXWO010000696.1:0-1960 GCA_037128375.1 bacterium | reverse complement strand
CGACGCTCGGGTGGTCGTGGATGAGCTTCATCTGAACGGCATGGCCGGAAACATCTGGCGCTTGTGCGACGGAACAAGAACCGTTGAAAAGATCGCAAGGGAGATTAGATCCTCGTGCACCGGATCGCCACCTCCCTACGAGACGGTTCTGGGCGATGTTGTTCGGTTTCTTGAATCGGCCCACACCAAGCACTGGATCACGTGGCCAGAGGCCCGAAGCACTGATGTTCTGCTGGTCGTCCCTCCTGCCCCCAGCGGCTACTCGACGGAGGCTGTCAAAACCCCCGAATACTCTGCGCCACCGCTGGGCCTTTGCTACATCGCCGCGGTCTTGCGGGAAGGCGGGTTCCGCCCCGCCATTCTGGACCTGCACCAGGCCGGCGGGCATCCGGAGGATGTTATAAGCGCCTGTCGCCGCTACAATCCCGCCATCGTCGGGATCACGGCATGCACGCCGTCATTCCCGAATGCCGAGCGGGTGGCGCGGTTTGTCAAGGCATGGAACAAGGACTGTGTCACGGTCATTGGCGGACCTCACGCTGTCGGCGCCCCCGAGGAATGCGTCGAAACGGGCGTGTTTGATTTCGTCTGCCTGGGCGAGGGCGAACACGCCATGCTGGACTTGACAACAGCCCTCCTGAAGACGGGCGGCGCGCCCAAGACCATCCCTGGTTTTGCCTTCAAGAGTTCGGTCGCAACACTGAAGCGGAGCGCACGGCGCCCCCGGCTCGCCCGGCTGGACAGCCTACCGTTACCCGCGAGAGATCTGATCGACCTGGATAACTACGCCAAGAAAGGCGCGCTGATCAGTTCCCGTGGCTGTCCGATCGGGTGCGTATTCTGCGCCTGCACCTCCATCGTGGGGCGCACCTATCGCGTCCACAGCGTTGGCCGAGTCCTGGATGAGATGGAGCAACTCGTCGGCCAGAACAAAACCCGGCACTTTGATTTCCATGACGACACGTTCAATCTCTACCCGCAGAGGGTCTTCGAGTTCTGTCGCGCAATGGCAGACCGGCGGATGGACGTGGAATGGGGATGTTTCTGCCGCGCAGCCCAGATGACGCCCCCCATGGCCAAGGCAATGGTGAAGGCAGGATGCCGGGTGATCCAGTTTGGCGTAGAGTCCGGCAATGCTGCCGTGCTCCGTTCACTGAATAAGAAGACGACGACGGACCAGATCGAACAAGCTGTTCGTGCTGCCGCTAAAGCCGGTGTCGAACAGATCGTGTGCGGATTTATCATCGGCCACGCTTCGGACACCCCCGACAGCATCCGAGACACGATCGCGTTTGGACTTCGGCTGCGCGACTTGGGCGCTACACGGCTCACCCTGAGTCTTCTGACGCCCTACCCTGGCACACAGGTCTATAACCGACGCCAAGAACTGGGCATACGCCTGCTGACCAAGGACTGGGAACAATACACATTCTCGCGAGTGGTAATGGAGACGGCCAACTTGAGGACCGAGGAGCTGCGGCGACTGTATTGTGAAGGTGTGTTGTGTTTCATGGGCGCCACTAGGTGGTAGGCATGTTCATGTGAATGTGAGGCTCGACCCCACTGTTTCAGTACACTTTCGTTGCCCTACGGAGGATGAGTAATGCACGAGGCACACCGGCATGTGGATGTCCTGATCGTGACGGCGCTGAAGGAGGAATACTATCTTCTTCCAAAGTTATTCTCGGGAGAATTTCGAAGGCAGGGATTCCACTGCAAGCGTGTCGACGATCCGCAGAATAAACGTGTGACTCATATCACAGTTGACCGCAACGGCGAGCGCTTTCTGACACTGGCAATGACGCATCTTGCGGGGATGGGAAACGTGTGGGCGTATGACGAAACGAACAACCTACTCGGATCGATTACACCGCGGTTCGTATTGATGATCGGCCTTGCCGGCGGGGCGAGTGATTACCTCAATCGCGGCGATGTTGGGTATAGTATTGGCATTGGGTAC
>JBAXWO010000695.1:0-1961 GCA_037128375.1 bacterium | reverse complement strand
TGTAGCTCCGACGGAGAGCTTGACGCCATGCCGGTCCGCCTGTACGGTTTGCGGCCAGTCGGATCCCCTCACACGGGGCGTAGCGCAGTCCGGTAGCGCGCCAGCTTTGGGAGCTGAAAGTCGTGGGTTCAAATCCCACCGCCCCGACCACCACATCCGCAAGAATCCGGACGAAGCCTGCCTGGTAAGCGTCGTGATCCTCCGCTTATATTCTTCTCCACCCTTGTGCGGCGCGCTTGCATCGCATCTCTTTGCAGAACAATCCAGTCTGCGATCTTGCGCGCCAGCCCGCGCTACGGCAACACCGGCGGCGTCGGGCCCTTCGGCTGGGCATTCGTTCCGCCGGGGGCGCATCGTGCGGAATCGGCAGCCTCCACAACCTGCGTGCTGGCCCCTCCTGCCAGAGAGGAGGCAGTTGCGCCCGGGGAATGTTCCCGGATAAAAACCTGCGGATCCACCCAACCGTGCTTCCCCTCGTTCCATATCTTCGTCGGATAGTAGCCCGCAATCCACCGAGCCGCGCCAAACTCACCCTTGCGCATCCCGAAATGAAGGTGCGACCAGTAGCCCCCGTTCTCCCAGGTAAAAGTGCGCCCTAACGATCCGACACGCTGCCCCTTGCGCACCAACTCGCCGGGCCTGACCGTCAGCGCCGGCGACAGGTGCCCATACAACGAACAGATCCATGAGTCATCCGGCAGGCGATGCTCAATGATCACGATATGTCCCCATGTCTGGTTGTAGACGGCACGCCGTACCACGCCATCGGCCACCGCCACAACCGTCAGGTTATCCCGCTGCCAGTCCACGTCGTACCCCACATGAACACTGTCGGAAAACGGGCCGCCGCCGCCCCCCATCTTCATCCCGAAGCTCTTGCTCTCCGGCTCGAAGAAATCCCTCAAGGGCGCCATGAAATCGCGGGCAACCGGAACGTCCCCGGCACGCTCCTCATCGCCCATCTCATCCGTTCGCGTGAACCCGAACAACTCCGCTGCCAGGGTCGCACGACGCAGTTTTTCCAGGACGTCCTCGGTCTCGGGCAGCCGGCCATTAAATCTCCGCATCGGCTCAAAGGCATCACGGTTTCGGTAGAAATTGGCGGCGGCATCCACACATCGAGGACCCGCCCGGTTCGTCACCAGCGCCAGCGCCTCGGCGTAGGTCCGGGGCGGCTGGAAGGCTGAATTGGACGTGGAGTTATTGTTCCACGCCGGACCCGCATTCTCAGCAACCTGCCGCTCGCGCCGTGCGATGAGCCCTTCCGCAGCCGTGATCGCCGCCAGGGTAAACGGATCCTGCCCCGACGCGACCGCCGCCCGAAGAACAGTCACATCGTCGCCCGTTCCATGCCAGACCATGTATTCCGCAGCCGCTTCACGAACCGCCGCGTCATCGTCCGCCAGCCGCGCCGCCACCCTCGCACGGACGTCGGGAAGCGTCGCGTTCTGGTGAATCAGGGCGATCACACCCGCCCGGCGCACAGCCGGGCCGGAGTTCTCCAGAAGGGCGACCGTGTTGGACGTCAGTCCAGCGAAATGGTACCGGGGCAGGCGGGGTTCCATCTCCGCGAAACAGGCGGGATTCGTCACCGCCGCCATCATGCGGTTCAGGTCAGGACCTTGATCCTCCTGTTGTATAAAGCGTGCGGCCATCTCCGCAGGGGTCGCGGCAATCGATGCGCAAGCGCACCACAGCGGCAAAAGCAGAAAGATCCAACTCCGGCGGTGACCGCAAGAGGCACCCGTCAAGGAGCAGGCGTCAACAGTCAATACCTCCCTACGCCGCCGTGAGGTCGATTTCATTTGTCGCTTCATGCCTTTGCTCCATACGCCCGTTGCCGTGGGTCGCGTGTTCCGCTTTCACCGCCGACGGCAGCAGGCATCGTTTTCGAATTCCTTGAACAGCGTGACCGGTCCAGTCTCCAGAGAATCGTCCGCACCGGCACTGGACTGATACCC
>JBAXWO010000694.1:0-1962 GCA_037128375.1 bacterium | reverse complement strand
TAACCGTGGTCATGCCAATCGGGCTCAACGTCATGGGGCTGTGATCATGTCCGCCTCTATCGCGCAGCCACTCCCAGGTGCCCCGGAAGAGTCCGTCCGTCATGACAGCGCCAGACCAGACGTCCACGCACGCCGCGCGGTCGCCTGTGAACGTCAGCAGGAGGTGACTGTCTTCACTCGTGGTATAGCCGAAAAACGTCGCGAACACGCCGTCCTTCTGCCAGCGTTCCTGTCCGTTCTCGACGTTCAGACACCCGGTGTGCTTGGCCTCGCCATTCCAATAGAAAAGTCCGGCGGCCACGTGCCGCAGATCGGTCCCGCCGGGCAGGCGCTTCTGCCAGCGCAGCCGCCAGGGCGGAAGCGGCACCCCGATGGCGTTCGCTGCCGCGCGTGTCAAGGACTCTGGCGCGGGAGTTCCGGCGCCAAGCCGCGGCCACTCGTCACGCAACTGCACGGCTCCCGTAGGCCATTTCATCCGCTCGTAGAGCCGCACCAGTTGTTCGGCCAGGAGGACCCGGTTCGAGGGCGCCGCCAGCGCCAGCGTCCGTTGTAGAATCGCCTCGGCCGTGCCTAGATCGCCTCGGCCGGCGGCCCGTTGCGACGCCCGGATCGCCGCCTGCTGCCCGGCACGCGTCCCCGGATAAAACGTCGCCAGTTCAACCAGCGCGCGGTTCCCGGCTGACGAACCGAGATTGGCCAGTGCCTGCGCAGCCGGTTCCTCCAGAAGCGCCCCCCTGTTGACCGCATCACCGGCCATCAGCGTGCGGATACGTTGTGCCGCCAATCGATGCGCCGAGGCCTCCCAGTCGCTGTCGCCCGGATTCGGCGCCAGGGATGCGTCAGGCTCGGACGCGAGCGCCGCGTACAGGCTCAGCGCCCCGTTGATGTCCCCTGCCCGCTCGCGCCCTTGCGCCCAGCGCCAGGCCGTCTCGGCGCGCTCCGCCGCGGTCACGGCGATCTCACGCGCCTCTGCGCAGAACGTCTCCGTGCGGCCGTGATCCTGTTCGGCCGCGCGCCAGAGAGCGGTCAGCACTTCCGCGCGCGCGGCCGCCTCGCCTGCCGAACCGCGCTGCCGCTTCCATGCCTCCCGCAAATCCGCCACCGCATCGGCATCGCGTTCAAGTCCTGCGTATACTCTGCCACGCTCCGCATACGCCGCGACGGTCGGTTGCTGTACCAGGCTCTCGGCAAGCCGGGTAAAAACCGGACGCGCATCCGCGAGCGCATAGAGTCTTTCGAGACCTGTCACCAGCAACTGGTTGCCATTCACGCACAGGTTTCCCAGGGGCAAATCGTCCATGGTCTGGGCTCGCGCCGGCTCAAGCGCCACCCCGTCTTCGATGCGCAGGCGCAGGATTCGTCGCCCGTACGGAATCAACACCTCCGAACCGTACAGCGCGCCCCGCCCCGTGCTCCCGGCCAGAAGCGCTCGCCACTGCTCCCGGCCGTCTGTTAGATCCACACCAGCCGCACACTGCTTGCCCGCCACAATCAGCTGCGTCCCGCGCCGGCCTACAACGTAGTTGGCGCCCTCCGGCTTGCGCTGCTTCCACAACGGCTGGCCGGTACGACGATTGATCGCCAGGATCTCGCCCGAGTCTTCCGGCATTACCACCAAGGCTTCGCCCACGACCAGGGTCAGGCTCTCCTCCCATTTCGTTTCCGGCTTGATGCCGCGGTCGACCGGAATGATGCCAGAGGAAACGGAAAGCGGCACATACCGATTCGACCACAGGATAGAGCCGTCTGCGTTGACTGCATTGGAGGCGGCAACAACCGCACTCGGCGCGTACAGCGTGGTCCAGAGCACAGTGCCGTCGTACCCATCCAGAGCGCTCACGGCGCCTTTGCCGCCGCAGACATACGCACAGGCGCCATCCACGGTCACGTTCACGGGCGATGCGCGCGGCTCCGCAGACGGAAATCCAGACGTCAGCCGCGTGCGCCAGACCAGCGCGCCGC
>JBAXWO010000693.1:0-1963 GCA_037128375.1 bacterium | reverse complement strand
CATGGAGGATGAGGGGGTGGACGCCTTGACGATCCATACCCGCTTCGAGGAGGAATCGTTGAATCGCCCGGCGCGCCCAGCCCTATATGGTGAACTGGCTTCTGAAACCCGTCTCCCTTTCATCGCCAATGGCGACATCACCGGTGCGGAATTCGTCCGCGACCGGATGGCCCAGTTTTCCGCCGCGTCCGGTCTGATGGTCGGTCGCATGGCCGCCGCACAACCGTGGGTTTTCGCCCGCTGGCATGACTCCTCGCTCGCAGTCGATCCTGCCGAGGTGTGGCACCGCCTGTGCGATTACATCAACGAGGATTTTCCGCCGCAAAAGGCACTGGTGCGAATCAAAATTCTGGCACCCTACTTTGCCCGGAATTTCGTCTTCGGACACACCCTGTTCTCGGCACTTCAATCCGCGCCCGATCTGCCCACCGCCCTGAGCCGTGCCGACCGTTTCCTGTCATCAGCGCCCGAGGTGTTCAAGGACATCACCCTCGCCGGGATTTGACGGGTATCCGAGCCCAGTTCCATGCGACCTAGGCCGTCCGAGCGGAAGACTGCAAAAAATAATAAAAAAACTATAAATACCCCATTGACTGTCCAGTCATGAGCGACTATGTTCCCACCAACACACAATATGTTGTGGTTGATCGGGAACGGAGACCATTAAGGTTGTTATTCTTGAGAGATTGACTCGTTCCCGTCATATGTGACCGGATAGTAGCGCTGTAGCAATGGATATATCTGACGAGCCTCCAGAACGAAGCCGCGCCGCCCGCCGTGCTTCGAAAACACGCCAGCGGTTGATGGATGCGGCGCTTGCGGTAATCAATACGCGCGGATTTGACGGTTGTTCCATTGAAAACATCACCGAACTTGCCGACGTTGGGAAAGGCACTTTTTACCGGCATTTTCGCGAAAAATCGTCCATCTTGATGGATCTTCTCGATACGGCCATGGCCGACCTTCAGGGGCGCATGCAGACTGGGCTCAAGCAGGTCACCTCCCTCGACACCGCCGCCGCGTCTATCCTCAGATCCCATTCGGAATGGTTCGCGGCTCGTCCCGATCTTTTCATTCTATTTCTTCAAGCCCAGCATATGGCGACCGCGCGCCCTTCCGTCACCCCGATTCTTACGCCCTATTTCACCGCCTATTTTTCCGAAATTGACAAGATACTATCCCCCTTTCTTCCGGCGGGAACGAGCGAGGTCGCCCGCCACCGGTTGGTCTCCGCGACCTCCGCCGTGATCGTCGGGTTCACGGTTTCGTCGCTGAGCCGCCAGAAGGGCCCGCAGGACGTGGCCGAAAATCTGGAAGCGGTTATTCAGGCATTTCTGGCCGGTGTGCCCCGGCTGATACAGTAGGAACAAGGAGAACAGAAAACATGGAAACGAGTATCATCAACGAAACACTGACTTCGAAAGACGAACCTCCGCTTAGCGGAACGGAGAAAGCCTCCGTACCCGGATCGAGAGCCGCCCCTCAAGCACCGACTGCCGAAACTCCCTCCCGCCAGCATCCCAAGTGGAACGAGTGGCGCTGGCAGATTCGAAATCGAATCCGCACCTTTCAGGAACTGACCGACTTCTTTCCGTCGCTCCGTTCGCATACCAGCATTGCCAAGGTATCCGAAAAATATCCCATGGCGATCACGCCCTACTATGCGTCGCTCATCAGGACCCCCGACTATTCCGATCCGGTCTTTCAAATGAGCGTCCCCCAGGGGCAGGAAATGTTCGCCCCTGACTTTCTCCACGCGGACCCGCTCGAGGAGGAAGAGGATATGCCCGTGCCGGGGCTGGTGCACCGCTATCGCGACCGCGCCCTGCTGATGGCCACAACCATGTGCTCCATGTACTGCCGGCACTGCACGCGCAAACGCGTGGCGGGCTACGAGGAGTCTTCCATCTCGGTCTGCCAACTCAACGAGATCACCAACTACCTCCATGCCCATCCGGAAGTG
>JBAXWO010000692.1:0-1964 GCA_037128375.1 bacterium | reverse complement strand
CCAACGGACGAGGCCCGAGAGGATGAGATCCGGCGGTTGATATGGAAAGACGGGGGAATCCTGGGCGTCGGAACGAACGCGACATTTGATCTGCACTTTGTCAAGGATGGGCTGCGCACATCCTATGCGGTCAAGCAGGCCGCTCACGACAAATGGAAGGTGAAAAAAATCGGGCAAGCGCCTTATCCATGGCCACATTCAATCCAAAAGCCATCATCACTCCCCGCCTTGTCATTGAGAAAACTTAAGGAAACGACTCTGTCTGTCCCGAGTGTCGATAAGGAGCGTCAGATTCGTGCGCTGGTGGCCTTTGATTTTGATCCCGAGGGGAACATCTGTGCACTCCGTGCCGGACGGAATACCCATCCCTGCCTATTGCTTCTGTCGCAAAATGGCGTGGTTCTGAAGGAGCTGCGCCTGCCCATTGCTGAGATTCCGAAGCAGGTGCAATTTTCCAACCCGGCGTATGTTGGCGATAGGAGATTCGTTGTCAGTGTTTCAGCCCAGGGAATCGGCGGGAGTGCTCAGTTCTTCCTGGCAGACTTCAGCGCCGGAACGGTGAAAAGGATAGCCAATGCCTCGTGCCCCACTGCGGACGCGATTGCCGGATTTCCTGATGGCAGGTTCGTCGCGCTGACAACTCGCCACATGAAATACACGCTGGTTGACGGCCTCTTCCTCTTCGATCCAAACGGGAAGCTGATCTGGAGCAAGGAGCAGCAGTACGGATATTCTGGCAAGCCAGATGATCTGCTCAGTCCGGAGGACATCGCACGGTGTGGCACCAACGAGATCGCCGTACTGGACAACGTCCGGCACACCATCCAGATATTCGACGCGGGGGGCATCTTGGCGCGCATCATAGATCTCGAGAAAGTTTGGGGAAGAAAGCCAAACTACCCAACAGACATCGCCTCGGACCTCGACGCGGGCTTTCTTGTCTATGATTTCAATGCGCAGCAGCCGCTCCTCATGCTAGATGCGAATGGTTCAATTTTGGCCGTGTCTTTGCCCCGCCTCGCAGAGGGACGTCCATTCAGAGTTACAGACGGCGTCAAACGCTCTCCCCAAGGTGCCCTTTGGACCAGCGACGGTGATTCTCTGTTCCGCCTTTCGACCAACTCTACCGTAGACCTGATTCTGGGGGAGGTGCCCACGCCGTCCATCCTCAGTACCCCTGATCATGTGGATGTAGGCCTGGATGATCGCGTCTATCTTTCAGATCGGCGAACCAAGTCCGTGCATGTATTTGATGCCCTGGGGACGCGTTTGGGGCAATGTGATCCAACAGCGGAGGACCTGACGGAGCTCAGCGGGATCAATCATATTGCTGTTTCCAAGGACGGGCATGTTTACCTCTCCGTGGATTTGTGTGCCACGAGATACCTTTGTTTCAACAAAGCTCTGAACCGGACTGGATGGTCCAGCAACGATGTGGATTCGATCGTTCAGAAGTGGTATTTCCAGCCGACGAACGATCTTTGCTGGATTGTGGGCTACCACGACCTTTTCCTGGTCCGAGGTTTGAGTAATGTTGTTCGGCGCATCGGCCGCCGTGCAGACGGGCGCTGGCTTGAGTACCCGCAGTTAGCCGCTGTTGCGAGCGATGGGTCCCTTGCTGTCGTTGCTCGCAGTCAGTCAGGAGACATATCGGTCAGCACATACGGGCCAACAGGGAATGATCGTTCGACATTCAGAATCCCGGGCGAGAGTTATGTCGCATCGATAGCCTATGACGGGCAACATGTGTATATCAGGACCGAGACAGATTTGCTGATGTTTGGACCCAACGGCGAGAGCTCGGGGTCTTTCGTTCTTGGTTCAGGACGCCAGAGCGAAAACTGGACCGGCCCTTTCTTGGCGGCGAAACAAAGCGAACTCTGGTTCATCTCAAGATCAGATATGATCATCCATCGCTACGCTGTTCCGGTCGAACCACAATCAGGGGCCCCGCGGACGGGGCC
>JBAXWO010000691.1:0-1967 GCA_037128375.1 bacterium | reverse complement strand
GGCGTGCAGCGCTATCCGTTCGGGCGCGGCGGGCAATTGGACTTGCAGTGCGCGCGGCGCCAGTCGCCGGACGAGGAACCGAAGATCCAGGTCCGCTCCACGACCGATCTCAATCTGATCGTAAAATGGGCGCAGGGACAAAAGACGATCAAGCTGCTCGCCGGCGAAGCCCGGCAGTATTAGCCATTTTGCCTTTACGGCGGAAAAGGCGCCATGATAGGGTATCGGCCACGCGCTTGGAGCGTCCGGGTGCTCCGCGCACATAACGGGTGCAGCCCTCTCGCTGCGGGAAAAGGAAGATCATGACCAATCGCGAACGAATGCTGGCCGTCTTGCGTTACCAACCCTATGACCGGCTGCCGGTCGTGCATTTCGGCTACTGGCATGAGACGCTGGAGAAATGGGTGCGCGAAGGGCACTTGCGGCCCGAGGAGGCGGCGGGATGGAATGACGGCAACAGCGTGGACCTCGCCCTTAACGCGAAGCTCGGCTTCGATTTTGGCTGGCAGCGCATGTGCTACGCACACAACGGGCTTCTCCCGGCTTTCGAGTGGACGACCGTGGCCGAGTTCCCCGATGGCACCAAGCATGTCCGCCAGGGGGACGGCGTCACCTACATCAGCAAGCCGGATGCCGGTTCCATTCCCGCCCATGTTGATTACCTGCTCAAGGACCGTGCGGCCTGGGAAGAGCATTACAAGTGGCGGTATCAATGGGACGACAAGCGTGTGGATCGCGCCGGGCTCGACGCCCGGCGACAGGAGCAGCCGCGGCAGGACCCCCTCGGATTGCAGTGCGGCAGCCTTTACGGGGACATCCGCAATGTCCTGACCATGGAAGGCGCTTGCTACCTCATGGCGGATGATCAGGATCTCTTTCGCGAGATCGTCGCCACCGTGGCGGATCTCTGTTACCGGAACACGAAGGCCATGTTAGAGTCCGGGGTTCAGTTTGACTTCGCCCACTTCTGGGAGGATATCTGCTTCAAGAACGGTCCGCTCATTGCGCCGTCGATGTTCGAAGAGGTCGTGGGTCCCCACTACAAGCGCATCACGGACCTGACCCGGGCGCACGGGCTGGACATCTGCTCGCTCGATTGCGACGGGATGATCGACGCTCTGATCCCCACCTGGTTTGCCAACGGCGTGAACACCATGTTCCCGATCGAGGTTGGCACGTGGGACGCCAGCATCCGCCCATGGCGAGAGAAATACGGCAAGGAGCTGCGCGGAGTGGGCGGCATGAACAAGACCGTATTCGCCCGGGACCGCGCCGCCATCGATGCCGAGATCGAGCGCCTGAAACCGCTGGTCGGCCTCGGCGGGTACATCCCCTGCCCCGACCACCGCATCGCGCCCGATGCCGAGTTCGACAACGTCCGCTACTATTGCGACCGCATGCGGAAGGTGTTCGGCTGAGGAAGGAGGCGCTTGCAAAACCCCTGCAAGCGCCGGTTTCTGGTTTCAGTGTTCAGGTTTCAGGAAGACGCAACATCGTGTGGTTCTTCCTGACACCCGAAACCTGACACCTGAACACTCCGCTTGCAAAACAGGGTTTTGCAAGCGGCTCGAAGGTCACGAAAGGAATCGACATGAATCTGGAACAAGATTTCCCTCATTTGGCTCTCGCCGCCCAAGCGGGGCCAGCCCCGACACTGCAGCGTACCGTTGTGCCGCCCGTGGCCATTCTGCGGGCCAGCGGCGCAACCGATCCCCAGGGCGTCATCACGGGCCAGACTCCTGCGGTCCTGAAGGGCGTCGCGCATGTGATCGTGGACTTCGGCCGCGAGCTGGTCGGTTTTCTGGACATCGTGGCCTCCTCGGACCAGTCCGCGGAGATGATCGTGACCTACGGCGAGTCCGCCGAGGAGGCGTGCGATACGGATTGCAGTTGCGACAACTGCTCGTGGTTCCACCTGCCCGAGGACAAACACCGCGTGGCCGGTCCGGCCCGGGCGTACCGCCACG
>JBAXWO010000690.1:0-1968 GCA_037128375.1 bacterium | reverse complement strand
GAGGCCGACCCGGAGGAGACGAAGAACCTCGCCGACGACAAGCCGGATATTGTCTCCCAACTGCGGGCCATTCTGTCCCGGCAACCCGAAGCCAAGCCGCAAGTCCGGGCTGTCGGCGGCCAGGGCGAAAAGAAATCCGGCGGCTGTCCGCTCTTCTCCTTTGTTTTGTCATGGCATCTCGAGCGACTGATCCGCAAGCACCGGATCGATGTTCTGCACGTTCATGCCGGATCCGGCGGCGTCGTACTTCTTACGAAGCCGTCGTGTCCGCTCGTCGTGACTGCGCACCACACCTGCGGGCAGGAGGCGGACCTCGTATTCCGCGGCCGGCCGATCAAGCAATTTTTCAAGCGATGCATGGGGAGACTCGAGAGGAGAACGTATCGGCTGGCGGACAGGATCACTGCCGTCTCCATCGATTCCGCCGTTCGACATGTGCTGGACGCGGACGCCCACATCGACGAGCCGACCCAGCCGGACGTAAAACCCGATATGACTGGTGAACTGAGTAGTGGACCCGAGTTGTTTGTTGCCGAAGGTCGGTCGATCCATGATCGTAGGGGAGCAGCCTGCGACAAGACGCAACAGTCGGTTCTGGTGCTCGAGCATCAAGTCCGGGCCCATCGATCCTATGAATCCGGTTTCACCCCGCCCGGTCAGGAGCCCCCCCGTCACTTCGAGTTGGGAATGGAGCTTCCATCGGGGACCCAGATCGGCTTCCCAGGGCAGACGGTCGATCCCATAGACTTCCACCTGGTAGAAACGATCGCTGGGCCGGTGGGACGAGAAGCCCGCCCGCAAACCCACGGAATCGAAAAGGTCATCACCCGCCAGGACGATCCTTGTGCCTATCAACAAACAACTCACCGCTACGAACGTCATTCGCCGCATATCTTGCCTTTCCATCGCTCGCAATTCAGGAACTATCCCGGCAGGCTGTGAGCCTTCCTTCAGGGCACCGATTCAACAGCAGAAGGAAAGGTCAGTGCAAGCCGATAAAATGCCGCGTCACGGGCCCGCCGCGTGTTCGAGCGATCCCTTCAGACCGTCCTTTAGACCGCTGGAAATCGTCAAAAACATTGCGTTTATGGCTTGAATCAGTCACATTGGCGGCTGGGTTGGCCTCCTTCAAGCCTCCCTGGGAACCGTATTCGAAAGGGTTGAATCATCATGTTGACGCTGCTTTTGTCGTTGCTGGTCATGGCGGGATTGTGGGCGGGGCTTCACTTTGGCGCCCATTGGGGAGTCTGGAGCGTGGTTCTCGCGGTTCTGTTGGGGGGCGGACTCTACGTCGGGGCCATGTTCCTGATCCGCCGGCGGATCACCGCCCTCATGACGGGCATCCAGGCCCGCATTACGGATAAAAACAATGCCCTGATGCGAAAATATCAACACCTCGGGAACCGGGGAGGGGACGTCAAGCGACTTATGGGTATGGCGCGCAAGGATCAGGAGGTAATCCTGTCCGAGGCTCTGGACGCCACCCGGCAGATGGATCCCTATGCCCGGTGGAGCCCGCTGCTTGACCGGCAGATCAACGCCGTTCGCGTTCAGTTTCTCTATCAATTGCGGCGGTTCGATGAGGTTGACAAGCTGCTGCCCAAGGCGCTGTTGACCGATCCTGTCCTGAGTTGCATGAAGATGTGCCGCGAATACCAGCGTGGCGAGGAGGCCGCGCTGCAGAAGACGTACGACAAGTACCGGAAGAAATTCAAAGTCAATGCCACCCTCACCTATGCGACCTATGCGTGGATGTTGCTGAGGAAGAAGACAAGCCAGTCGCGGAAGTTCACGCCGCTGGCTTTGCAACAGCCGAACATGGAGTACATGATGGCGGCGTTTTCCGCCGCATCGTTGTTTCCACAAAAGAGCAAGTTCTTTCGTCCCAGTGCGATAGGACGAATCGCATTCTCCGCCAGGTTATCACAACATTTGGATAACCTGGCTTATCCCAACTTTTATATTATC
>JBAXWO010000069.1:0-9170 GCA_037128375.1 bacterium | reverse complement strand
CCTTGCTGGAGGGGACCCCGACCACTCGCGGATCGCGCTGGCAGGCCGCGCTCAGCGCCCGGGCCACAGCCTTGAACAACGACTCATAGGCGTGGTGGGGCTCCTTCCCGTAGAGTTGGGCAATATGCAAATTCATCCGCGCCTTGACCGTGAAAGCCTGAAAGAACTCGTGAATCAGGATCACATCGAAGTCCCTGATTTTACGGGCCCGGTTGGCCACATCGTAAACAAGGTAGGGCCGCCCCCCAAGATCCACCACGGCCCGGCTGAGGGCATCATCCATAGGGATGTACGACCACCCGTAACGCACAATGCCCGCCCGATCCCCCAATGCCTTGTCAAAAGCGTCGCCCAACACCAGTCCCAGATCCTCGGTGAGATGATGGTAGTCCACCTCGATATCGCCCCGCGCCCGAACCGTTAAGTCCAGCAGCGCATGCTTGGCAAAAAGCTCCAGCATGTGATTCAGAAAGGGCAGGCCCGTATCCACCTTGTAGCGCCCCGCCCCCTCAATCACAAGATTCACCGAGATATCCGTCTCACGCGTCTTCCGCTCAACCACCGCCGCCCGTTTCTTCATTGAACGATCCTCCTGAGGACAACCTCAACCGTCATCCGTTAACAGTCCACCGGCAAAGCTTCCAGCAACCGATCCACTTCCGCATCCGACCCCACCGTGATCCGAAGGTAAGCTCCCGTACGTGCCCCGGGAAAATAGCGAACCAGGACATCGCGGGCCTTCAGTTCCTCAAAAACATCCTGGGCCACACGACGTTCCGGGCGCACCCATAGAAAATTGGTTTCCGAGGGGCAGACGTCGAACCCGCGCGCCTTCAGGCTCCCGGCCAGTCTCTCGCGCGTGGTCCTGATCCGGGCGGCATTGCCCCGCATATGCGCCTGGTCCCTCAACGCCGCCGTCGCCACCTCCTGCGTGATCCGATCAACATTGTAGGAGTCCTTGATCTTGAAAAGCGCCTCGATCAACTCCGCCGGTCCGACCACATAGCCCAGTCGGATCCCGGCCAGTGAGTAGGACTTGGACAGGGTCCGCATCACCAGCACATTCGCCTTTGTCCTGGCCAGATCGATGCAGGTCTCACGCGCAAAATCCACATAGGCCTCGTCAATGAGGACCACGCCAGGAAACGACTCGCAGAACGATTGCACCCGGGCCTTCGGGAAAAGCATGCTGGTCGGCGCATTGGGGTTGGCCAGAAAGTACAGGGACGCTGGAGCCGGATCCGTCTCCGGCCATTCGAAATGGTCGGTCAACGCGCAGGCCATCCCGGGCACATTCCTGATGGCCGCCAGTACCGGGTAGAGCGAATAGGACGGTTCGAAATACCCGATCGCCCCGTCGTCCTCCACGAATGCCCGCGTGCACAGGGCCAGGATTTCATCCGAGCCGTTGCCCACAAAAACCTGTTCCTTTTGCACGCCATGAAGATCGGCGACAACCTGACGCAAGGACGAACTTACCGGATCCGGGTACAGCCGCAAAACCTCCGGTGCCATACGGGAGAGAACCTCCCCTACCCGTGGCGAGGGAGGATAGGGATTCTCGTTGGTGTTCAGCTTGATCAAACCCGCACGCCGGGGTTGCTCGCCCGGTGTGTAGGCATGCAACTCGCGCACGCTCTGTCTGATCGGGGCGCCCATCAGACTTCGAACCTCACCCGTGCGGCCCGGGAGTGCGCATCCAGCCCCTCCACGCGTCCGAACGCCTCGATGACTGGCAACGTCTCCTGGAGGTCGGCACGGGTAAACGCCATGAAACTGGTCCGGCGGCGGAAATCATCCACCGTCAATCCTGAGAACATCGCGGCCGTTCCGCCGGTCGGCAGCACATGGCTCGGCCCCGCCACGAAATCGCCCACGGACTCCGGTGTCCAAATTCCAAAAAAGACAGCGCCTGCGGACCTCACCTTGCGCAACCAACTGCGGGGTTCGCGCACCATGATCTCAAGATGTTCCGGGCCAAACTGATTGCACAGTTCCATCCCCTCGTCCAGCGTGTTGACCACCACCAGCAAGGTTCCTTTTTCCAGCACTTTCTGGATGGCCTGTCGGCGTGACAGTCCTTCGGTTTGTTTGACCAGTTCGGCGGCCACCGCGGTCGCCAGCGCCGTGGAATTCGTCACCAGCATCGCTTTTTCGTGACCGGTCCCGTGTTCCGCCTGGGCCAGCAGGTCAGCCGCCACACAGGGCGCCGGAGCGGTCCCGTCCGCCAGGATGGCGATTTCACTGGGGCCGGCCACCAGATCCAAAGCCACCTCACCATAGACCAATTTCTTGGCCGCCGTCACATAAGCCCCTCCTGGGCCGACGATCTTCTGAACTTTCGGAACGGTCTTGGTTCCGTACGCCATCATACCGATCGCCTGGCTTCCACCGATCCGGTAGATTTCCGTCGCCCCGGCCATTTCCAGCGCAAACAGAATGTACGGGTTAATCTGCCCGTTTGAGTCGGAAGGTGTGCAGGCCACAATCTCCTGAACGCCAGCCACTTTGGCCAGGGTCACGGTCATGAACACGGTGGACACCAGGGGCGCATGCCCACCCGGAATGTAGATTCCTACACGGTCGAAGGGCACAAACTGCTCACCCAATTCCCCGCCCTTCGGGCTGAACATCTTCCAATCCTTCTTCATCCCGTTGCGGGCAAAATGGGTCACCCGCTTATAGGTCTCGCGAGCCGCCGCACGGAAGGACGCATCAACGACCTCCCGCGCGCGCGCGATTTCCGCCGGCGTGACGCGGAATTCCCCCGGCTTGAGCGTCACCCCGTCAAAGGTCTTCACATGTTTAATGACGGCGGCGTCGCCATTCAGGCGGATATCTTCAAGTACTTCCCTCACCGCCGTTTCGGACGTGGTGTCAAATGCCGGGCGCTTGAGAAAGGATGTCACCACGCTTGCCGGCTTATCCGGCGTCCACTTCACGATCTTGATTTCCATTGTCTGCCTCCCTGCGCCGAACGCCTGTTCTCTTCTCAGTTCCTGCGTTCGCCGTCTGACGTCACATTTCTCCAATAATCCAACCGGACACGTCCCGTCACGGGTTCCGAACCGATGGCCGCTGTTCCGGACAGAAGCGCTCTCACAAGTCTCGCGTCAACATTTGTCTGCCCGCACGAATTTTCAACGAAAACATGCCGCACCAGTCCACGCTGGTCAATCTCAACCCAGGCGAGTACCGGCACCCACAACGGGCTCCCTTCGGGCAACCGGACCTCCGCCAGTCCCGGCGCGTCGAATTGCCGTCTGGCCAGAGCCTCATCGGTCACGATCTGAACGCCTTCCCTCCGGTCATACAGCGCCGCCGTCGCGACGGCCTGGGGGCGAAAGGCTGCCTCATCCCGAACCGTAAGCAGACCCATGCTCGCCGTCTCCGTCCGCCCGGGAGTCAATTCCAGGTAACAGGCCTCCGACATCCGCGCTTTCAACACGGACGCCATGCCGGGACCGGGTTGCGGAACGACAGTTTTTTTACTGAATCCCTCCGGGGTTGGCAACGGAAACACCACGGGCGACCACGTCGTCCCCGCGCTCCCCTCGGCCGCGCGGACATAGCGGATCACCGGCACGATCCGCCGCCCTGTCGAAGCCTGGATCGGCGCGACCGGCCACATGAGCCAGGGCATCCCCCAAAGGCCGGCCGTTACCAGCACCGATAGCAGGACGTTTCGCCTGGACAGCCTGATGACAAACGGATTTCGCGTCATGTTGCGTCACCTCTCCGTCGGCCGGGTCGCCAGATTAACCTCCCGAAATCCCGCCTCGGAAGCCATGTCAAACACCCGCACAATCGTCGCATGGCGCACCGCCTGGTCGGCCTCGACGACCAGCGGCAGGCCCGCCTTCTCGCGCCGCGCCTTCGCCAGCGCGACCCGCAAGGCATCCATCTGCCCGCCATCCCGTTCCAGATACCGGTCATCATCGAAAAAAACAATCTCCTCCCGTTCCGGCCGACCGGCGACCGGAAGCGACAGAACCACCAGGTTATGCCCGTAATGCCGCCCGTCCGTGAACGGCGCCTCGGGTAACTGGACGGCGACTCCGGGTTGCAACACATTCGGCGCCAAAAAGTAAAGGTACATGGCCACGAGCAAGGCGAAATTGACCCAAGGCGCCGACGAGACCAACCCCCGATTCAGGTGATTCGCAGGACGGTAGCGCCTGAAACCATGCACGTACCAGCCGATGGTTTCCTGATCCGGGCTCTTGATCATTCCTTCCCCTCATCGCGCGTCGTGGGAACGGGTATCTGCCCCCCCGTCAGGAAGGCGAGGATATCGGAGGCCGATCGTTCCATATCAATCACGATCTTCTCCACCTTGCCCAACAGGTAATTGAAAGCCACATAGCAGGGCGCCGCAACGGCCAGTCCCGCCGCGGTTGTCACCAGTGCCTGCAGCAGACCGGTTATGACATCCGCCGACTGAACAAGCGGCGCCTGGGCTTTCATGATCTGAAGACCCTTGATCATGCCCAACACGGTGCCCAGCAATCCGAATATGGGAGCCACCTGCGCCACCGTAGCCAGAATGGCCAACCGCCGCTCCATTCGGGCGATCTCCGTCCGCCCTGTATTCTCAATCGCGGATCGAATTGCTTCCTTGTCGTTATTCCGGTTGAGGATGGCCACACGGACGATACCCGCCACCGGCCCCGGGGTCTCGTCACAAATCGCAAGCGCTTCATCCACATTGCCGCGCCTGAGGTTGTTGCAGATCCCCGCGATAAAGTCCTCTGACTTGATCCGCGCCCGGTGCAGATGCAGGACGCGCTCGGCAAACACCAGACAGGCCATGATCCCGCTGCCGAGAATGATCCAAGCCACCACCCCGCCTTGTTGCATGAGTTCAAACATACGCCATCCCCTCACCACAGCCAGTGTTCAGTTCGTATCCGGTCAATCCGTTCCTGGGCGTCGCGACCCGCAGGGACCCCCGCCTGCACCACCCGCTCCAAAACCCGGACAGCGCGTCGCCAGTTCTTGTCCGCCTCAAGAATATCCGCCGCCGCAAACGCCGCCTTGGTGAACCAGACCGCCGCCGCCATATTTACCTCGTGCGAGATCTCGCCATGCTCCAAAAAAGGCGCCACCACACGGGTATAATACTGCTCGAAGGCCTCCGCCTTTTGTCCCAACTTGTCGAGACAGCGCCCAATCTTATACTCCGCCTGCAGAGCCTCATCGATGGTCACCCCGGGACTCTTGACCACCGAGCGATAGGACTTCATGGCCTCGTTGTACCGTTTATTGTCGCCCGCCCCCAGCGTAAACTGGCAGTCCCCTTTGCGACCCCAGGCGGCACTCACCAGCGGGCTGCCCGCAAACTTGGCTATCAATTCATCAAACACCACAATGGCGCGCGAAAACTCGCCCAATTCGCTCAACACGTCCCCTTGCAGAAAGCGGACCTCTGCCAGGCGGGGGCTCTCGGGGTAAGTCTCGGCCAGGCGGGCAAAAACTTCCGTGGCCCGCAGGTATTCCTTCTGCTTCATGGCGGCTCGCCCGGCCCACAACAGGGCCTGGTCGGCTAAGGTGTCCTTCGGATACCGGGTCGGCAATGTCAGAAACTGTTTTTCGGCGTCGGCATACGCGCCATGATTAAATGCGTATTCCCCCAACCAAAACATCACGCCCGGGGTCCACTCGGTGTCAGGATAGCGCTCGATAAACTGGCGCCCCACCCCGAGCGCCTCCTCTTCCCGCCCCATCATGTAAAGCGACCGACCCCGCATGAAGAAGGCCTGCGGGGCCGCACGGCTGGCCGGAAGCTCGTCCACCACACGATTGAAATCCTTCAGCGCCGCTTCAAACTGCAGCAGCTGGTAGGAAACCAGGCCATGCCGGTACAGCGCCTCCGCGTAGAGTGTTCCTCCGGGGAATACCTCCATCACTTCACCGTAGGCCGCCAACGCCTCCCGCATGAAGTTGGGCCCCTGCTCCTCCATCATTTCAGCCAGCCGCATCAGCGCACGCTCGGCCAGGACGGTATCCGGGTAACGCCGTGCAACGGTGCGAAAACGCTCTTCCGCCCGGGCCCACTCCCCCTGGCGCCCCAAACTTTCCGCCAGCTGAAAAATAACCTGCGAGGCACGGGTGCTCCGTGGAAACTCCTTGAGCACCCGTTCGTAGGACTCCCCTGCTAATTTGAACTGACCGTTGGCGAATAGCGCGTCAGCCGCCTTGATCAAATACTGCTCCCGCTCGTCCGGATCCTTTGCCAATCCGGCCGCCTTCTCAAAAACGGTGGCGGTTTCGGCGTAGCGTTTCAGGGCCCACAACGCCAGTCCCCGTCCCCTCAGTGCCCGGAGTTTTCCCTCCAGGCTGGTAAAGGTCTCGAGATAGTACTGGTATTCCTCAACCGCCTTTTCGTTCTGGTTCTGATCATAGTACGCACCCGCAAGTTCAAGTTGCAGTTCGCCCGAAAGCGGATCGGAGGGCGCGGCGGCGATGACGATCCGCAACAGTGCCGCCCCCTCATTCAGTTTGCCCTGTTTGATCAGCCAGCGCCCCTGCAACGCCATGCCGCGATTCTTGATCAGTTGGGTGGGCGCCAGTTCCACCCCCTTCGCGGCTGACGTCACCGCCGCCTCGAGATTGGTCTGGGCCGCATTCACCTCGCTCAGGGCCAGCCAGGCCCGGGCCCGCGGGTCAACCCGGAGCGTCGCATCGTTAGCCAAAAGGGACAACAGATTCCAGGCCGTCTCCCATTTGCCTTCGCGGATCAGAACCTGGGCCAGCCACAGCCTCCCTTCCTGCACCTCAGGCCCATTCAGAGTGCTGGCCACGAGCCTTTCAAGAACCTGCCTGGCGCGGGGTAGGTCGCCGTCGGCCAGCAGAGCCTGACCCCAGTCCAACAGGTTGGCTAATCCATCGGCGGTCCCGCCGTACTGCCGGTCGAAATCGGAAAACGTCTTGAACGCCTCGGCCTGACGCCCCCCTCTGAGTTGACACCAGGCCCCCAGACGCACCGCTTTCAAGCGGTAGGGGTCCTCGGGATAACGCGCCTCGAAGTCCTTTAACTCCGCCAGTGCCTTACTCCAGTTTCCTAACTCGTATTGGGCGGCGGCATGCCAGTATACCAAGGCCCCCGCCTCCCCTCCCTTTTGCTTGCCGGGATCCTCACCAAGAAGTGTGAGCATGGCCCCATAACGCCCCTGCCCCCAGAAGGTCCGGGCCAGCAGGATGACCGCCTCAAGGCCCTCGGCAGACTGGCGCCCGCGCTTTTTGATGAACGACTCCAACTGTTTCTGAGCCAGGTCGTAGAACCCGTCCTCGACCGCCGCCTTCGCGGCGCCCAGCGACAAGGGCGCCTCATCGGCGATCACCGCGCCCGCTGCCATCGACAAGGCCAATAGCCCACTCAGAAATGTCCGGGTCATCCCCCCTCCATATGCCGTCGCAACGCCTGCCCAGTGTGGGACAAGTCGCAACGTGCCACCACCTCCGGGGATCCCTCCACCACGATCCGCCCCCCCTCATCGCCGCCCTCGGGGCCCAGGTCGATAATGTAATCGCCGCGTTTGATCACGTCGAGATTATGTTCGATCACCAGAACGGTATTGCCCGCATCCCGCAACCGCTCAAGCACATGCAGCAACCTCTCAATATCGGCAAAATGCAGCCCCGTGGTCGGCTCATCGAGCAGGTACAGTGTCCGCCCCGTCCCCGTGCGGCTCAACTCCGCCGCCAGTTTCATGCGCTGGGCCTCCCCTCCCGAAAGCGTCGTCGCCGCCTGCCCGAGTTGTATGTAACCCAGACCGACCTCCGCAAGGGTTCGCAACTTCCGTTCGACCGCCGGGATGTGCCGAAAAAAAACGAGAGCGTCATCGATCGTCATGCTCAGCACTTCGGCAATGTTCTTGGTGTTGTAGCGGACTTCAAGGGTTTCGCGATTGTAACGCCAGCCCTGACACTGTTCGCAAGTCACATACACATCCGGAAGAAAGTGCATCTCCAAACGTATCAGGCCGTCACCTTTGCAGCGCTCACACCGCCCCCCTTTGACATTGAAACTGAAACGTCCCGGACCGTAGCCGCGCACCTTGGCCATCGGCAACCCGGCAAACAGGTCGCGGATGGGCGCGAAAGCCCCCGTATAGGTGGCGGGATTACTGCGCGGCGTACGCCCGATGGGCGACTGGTCGATCACAATAACCTTGTCCAATTTTTCCACTCCGATAAGACGGCGATGCGCGCCGGGAATGTCCTTGGCCCCGTGCAACCGGCGGGCCAGGGCGCGGCGAAGAATGTCGTCCACCAGCGTGCTCTTTCCACTCCCGGATACGCCGGTCACGCAAACCAGCAACCCTAGAGGGATTTTAACCTGGATGTCCTTCAGGTTGTTCTCCGTGCAACCGTGGATCTGCAGCCAATGCTCCCCCGCCTCCTTCCGTTTGGCGGGCACAGCAATCCCGAGTTCGCCATTCAAATACTTCGCGGTCAACGACTTGGGGTTAGCCAGCAACTCGGAAACCGTGCCCTGGTGCGTGACATGTCCCCCATGCCGCCCGGCGCCGGGCCCCAGGTCGATCACATAGTCGGCTTGACGGATCGTGTCTTCATCATGCTCCACGACCACCACGGTGTTGCCCGCGTCCCGTAAATGCTTGAGGGTTCCAATCAGCCGCTCGTTGTCACGGTGATGCAATCCGATACTGGGCTCATCCAGCACATAGAGTACGCCCACCAGTCGCGACCCGATCTGCGTCGCCAGACGGATGCGCTGGGCCTCACCGCCCGACAGGGACCCGCTCTCCCGGTCGAGCGTCAGATAGTCCAGCCCCACCTCCGCAAGAAACCGCAGACGTTCGCGGATTTCCTTCAGCACCTCACCGGCTATTTTCGACTCCGGCTCACTCAGTTTCAGAGCCTCCAGAAATTCCAAGGCGCCCCGAACGGATAGCCGGGTAATATCGAAAATGGATTTATCCCCCACCGTGCAGGCGAGCACTTCAGGTTTCATCCGCGCTCCCCGGCAACCGGGGCAGGGCTGACGGCTCATATAGTCGCGCAAACGCTGCCGGGTCGAGTCGTTCTCCGTCTCTTCGTAACGGCGCGCCAGATTGGGGATGACACCCTCGAAGGGACGGTGCTGACGCCTGTAAGCCCCCCCGCGCCAGTAGCCGAACTCCATCTCATCGTCACCCGAGCCC
>JBAXWO010000689.1:0-1978 GCA_037128375.1 bacterium | reverse complement strand
GAGCCGGGAATCTTCTCGGCAATCATCATGCTGTACATGTCCAGGATCGATCCCAGTGCGGGCTTCCACTCGACATCCTGAAGATTGACGGTCACCTTGCCCTGCAGGTTGGTGGATGTGGCGATGATATTGGCGCCCGATATCCGGGTGAACAGCCGCACCACGTCCTGGAGGGGAACATCGTCCAGAGATATGGAAATAAGATTCTGCCGGCTGCCCTCTGGGCCAAAGGTGGGCACCGGCATCGTTTCGACCGTAGTCGAAGCGGCCTCGGCCACGGTGGCCTGGGCAACCGGATCGACCGTCTCGCCTTTGACAGCTTCTTCCGCCCGTGCCACCATTCCCAGTCCCAGGCAGGCAAGCAGAATCCAGTATTTGTTCTTCATATCGTTTCTCCCTTTTCTCCGCTTCATCCGTAAAATCAATAGGCGAGGATCCGGTAGTACCGGTTAAGCAGGCCCCCCAACGTGTTGTCCGTACGCTGGATCTCCGCATCCTGTCCCATTCTCGCCTTTCAAGGAGGACTGCGCCCTCCCCTCAAACCACACTCGCATCAAGGCTGACTGATAACCCGGCTGGCCGTGTTGTTGTTGCCATCCGTGACCGTCACCGCGTTATCCCCCACCAACATGCGTTGGTAGATCACAGACTTACCGACGTTGCTGCCCGCGAACTTATCCTTGGGGTTCGCCACCTCCCAGGTGTACGGCGGAGTCCCACCGCTCACGCTCAGAATCGAGTAGGCAAAATTGTTCGACACACTTGCCGGGGAGGCGGCAATGGTCACGACCGACAACGCTGTACTCACACGCTGGTCAGACACGTAAGGATTGCTCTCGAAATAGCCGTCCTGTTCGTCGGTCTCCGGGTCGTCATCGTTGCAGGCCGTCAAACAGGCCGCCAGCATTCCCATCGCACCCACTATCAACCCCAGACGCAACCCCGTTTGTATGTTCATTGGTACCCTCTCGCTTAAAACACTCCGCTCATTCCGCACGCACGTCCAGTTTGACCAGTTGTACCCCGGTCGCACCGACTGAAACCACCTTCCATCGATAGACCTGTCCGTCTAAAACGATCGAAACCGTATCGCCATCCTCGACAAGTTTCCCCGCCATCGCCGCAATATACCGGGGCTTTCCCGTGGTTTTGTCATGCCCGATACTGCTGACACCACGCAGATCAAGCTGTGCCCGTGCCTGCTCCCACACCACCGGACGCACCACCGGCTCCGGATCCCGGCCTTTCACCGCCACCGTGCTCGCAGGCTCAAGGATCGGCAATTTCACGGGCTTGCGGGGCGGAACATACCCCACCGGCCAGAAAGGATCGCGCCGGCCCGCCGACATACCTTCCTGGGACGGATTGACCGTCGATTCAATCTGCCCGGGAGGCGGGGTCGCCGGCTCGCTCCCATCCGCGCTGCTGCTCCCCGTCACCAACTGCCGAAGGTCCGCCCGCGGCGAACCGTCTCCCGGGAGGCCGGATGCGGGGAACTGCTGAGCGGGTCCCTCCGTCGTCGCCCCCAGAAACAGGGCGCATGAAACCGCCATGGCATAGGTCGGCCCCCTCATGGCGTCCCCCCTTTGCCATCCGCCGACGTAGCCTCGATCGGCCACTCCACTCGAATGGTCACCCGGTGCTGCTCGGGCTTGTCGGAGCGTCCCGTGATCCGGATCTCCGTAACACACAGGAAAGGGTTATCGGTCTCGATCTTATCCAGAAAGGCCCGCACCTGTTCATAGGAACCGTCGCCTGACACCTGAACCGCGTAGGACTTGAACGCCTCCACGGTCTTTGTGGACGTCTTGCCGCGGGGCAGTTCGCGCGTGCCGACCTCCTGAATCTCAGTCACCTCGATGCCGGCCACGCGGGCCGCCGTTTCAATCGTTTCCGTCACCACCACCGTGTAGGATCCCAGAATCGGCCGCAGCACATTGGCGGCCATGATTCTGTCGATATCCGCCGTAACGGACTC
>JBAXWO010000688.1:0-1978 GCA_037128375.1 bacterium | reverse complement strand
TGCCAGCGCGATCCTCGGGTGGTGGGGGTCCCCTCCAGCAAAGGGGCGATCTGACATGCGGATCTATCCGGCTATCGATCTCAAGGACGGGAAGTGCGTTCGCCTTAGGCAGGGAAGAGCCGACGCGGTGACGGTCTATTCCGATGACCCTGTGGCCATGGCGCGGCACTGGATCGCCGAGGGTGGCGACTGGCTGCATGTGGTCGATCTGGATGGTGCGTTCACCGGGCATCCCGTGCACCGGGCGACGGTGGCGGCGATCACCGCGGCGATTCCCGCGCCGGTTGAGTTCGGCGGCGGACTGCGGACCGATACCGACATCCGTTCGATGCTTGACGCAGGAGTGCGTCGGGTCGTCTTGGGGACGCGTGCCTGTGCGGAACCGGAAGCCCTGGCGAATCTGGTGCGGCAGTTTGGAGACCACCTGGCCGTGGGTATCGATGCCCGCGGCGGAAAAGTTCAAGTCAAGGGTTGGGTGGAAACGACGGAGACCCTGGCGGTGGATCTCGCGATCCGGGTGGCGGCGCTGGGCGTTCAGACGATCATTTACACCGATACCGCCACTGATGGCATGCTGACCGGGCCGAACATCGAGGGTGTCAAGGCGCTCTGTATGGCCGTCACGTGCAACGTGATTGCCTCCGGAGGGGTTTCCCGGACCGAGGATGTGGCGCGACTGGGCGCTTTGCGCCTTGCCAACCTGGAGGGCGTCATTGTCGGCAAGGCGCTTTACGAGGGCTCGGTCACGGTGGAAGGCCTCAAACAGGCGGCGAGGCAGGCCGCGCTGTCATGATGATGGGTGTGCAGAGTACGCTTCTCCCCAACGGGCTGCGCGTGGTGACGGCGGCCATGCCGCACGTCGAGAGTGTCTCCGTTGGAATATGGGTGGGTGCCGGGGGTCGGTGCGAGCCGAAAGACCTGTCGGGTATCAGTCACTTCATTGAACACCTCCTTTTCAAGGGCACGAAACATCGTTCGGCACGTGAGATATCCCAGGCGATTGAAGGGCGGGGCGGTGACATCAATGCGTTCACGCAGGAGGAGAGCACGTGTTACTACGCGCGTGTGGCGGTTGAACATATGGAGTCGGCGTTGGATGTGCTGCTCGACATGTACCTGCAACCGCGCCTTGCGGCCGATGATGTGAGGAAGGAGCGGGATGTGGTGATCGAGGAGATCATGATGTACCGCGACCAGCCTCAGCAGCTCGTGGATGAGATGTTGGGCGAGGCGCTTTGGTGTAAACACGCCCTGGGGCGCCCGCTGGCAGGCAGTCCTGAGACGGTTAGGGGATTGGGCCGCAAGGAACTGATCGCGTATCGGGCCCGGCATTATACCCCCTCCAACACGGTGATCGCCCTGGCGGGAAAGGTCGATCATAAGTCGTGCGTGGAGCGTGTGAGCGCGTATTTTCCGGGGAAGGAGCGGGCGCGGGCGCGCCGTGCCGCGCCCATCGGCCGGCATGTCTCCCAGGAGGCCATGTGCCTGAAGGAAAAGGACAGCGAGCAGGCGCACGTCGCTATGGGATTTCGCTTGTTCGGCCGGCACGATGAGCGGCGTTATGCGTTGAAGCTCCTCAGTGTGATCCTGGGCGAGAACATGAGTTCGCGTCTGTTCCAGGTGGTTCGTGAACAGTACGGGCTGGCTTATGCCGTGCAGTCTGGTGTCCATCTGTTTGACGACACGGGTGCGCTGATGGTATCGGCGGGGCTGGAGCGGGCACGACTCGACCGGGCGATGCGCTTGATCTATCGTGAAATCAGGCGATTGAAGGAGTCGACCGTGGGCCGCCGTGAGTTGAACCGGGCCCGTGATTATGCGATTGGGCAACTGCGGCTGGGGTTGGAAGGCGCGACGAGTCAGATGATGTGGGTCGGGGAACATTTTATTTCCTATGGACGGCTGATCACCCCTGAGGAAAGCGTGGAAGCCCTGGCGGGGGTGACCGCCGGGGATATCCGCAGCCTGGCGCAGCAGG
>JBAXWO010000687.1:0-1981 GCA_037128375.1 bacterium | reverse complement strand
AGACGTTCATCCGGGCGGTGGCTTCGCCGAAGGGGACGACGGCGGCCGGGCTGGCAGTTCTTGAAAAATCGGCGTTGCGCGGCATCCTGGCCCGGACGGTACGGGCGGCGGCCAGGCGGAGCGCGGAACTCAGCCGGATCTGATTGCAGGAGAGAAGTCAGAATACAGAAGTCAGAAGTCAGAATAATAGAAAACGTTGCCAGTGAGAGGGTTACAATTCTGAATACTGAATTCAGGCTTCTGAATACTGCGCTTGCAGAACCGACGAAGGAGGTTTTGCAAGCGCCTCAGGGGGCATCCATGGAACGACGGATCGGTTTTGTCGGAATTATCGTCGAAAAACGGGAGACGGCCGGTCCGCTGGTCAACCGCGTGCTGGCCGACCACGCCGAGCTGATTCTGGCGCGCGTCGGGCTGCCCTGCCCCGAGCGCAAGGTCTCGGTGATCACGCTGGTGGTCGACGCGACCACCGATGAATTGGGCCGGCTCACAGGCCGGCTGGGTCAGATCGCCGACGTATCAGTCAAGTCGGGACTCGCCAAATGATCCTGACACAAAAAATACAGGTTCGGCCATGATCACGTCGTTGCCAGGATTTGGCGTTTCGCTTTCCGGAATGCGCGCACTGGGCTTGATCGGCGCGATGCTGTGGTGCATTGGAGCGGCTGCGGCGGAGCGGCCCCGGATCGTGGTCGGAATCGCACCGCTGAAATGGGTAGTCGAGTCGATCGCCAGCAATGCGGTGGATATTTCGGTGTTCCTAAAACCGGGACAGAATCCGCACACGTTCGACCCGTCGGGGCGTCAGGTCTCCGAAATGGCTCGCGCATCGGCGTTCCTTTATCTCGGGATGGAAGTGGAGTCGCGGCTGGCGAACCGGGTGTCGGCGCAAAACCCGAAACTGCTCTGCTGGGCGGTGGGTGGATTGCCGGAGATGCCGGTCACGCATGCCCACGACCTGGGCTGTCTGTGTCTGCAGGAGCGCGACCCGCATGTGTGGCTCTCGCCGACGCAGATGGAGGGCATCGCCGAACGGTGTGCGTCGGTGCTTCAAGCACTCCTGCCCGATCAGGCGGCGGCGCTGGACGCGGGACTGGCGCGCACCCGGAAGCGGATCCGCGAAGTTCACGCCGAAATCGGCGAAATTCTGAAGCCGGTGGCGGGCCGGACGCTGCTGGTCTACCATCCCTCGTGGGGCGTGTTCGCACGGGAATACGGCCTTAACCAGTTTGCGCTGGAAGAAGAGGGACGCACGCCTTCGGCTAAGCACCTGGCCGGTGTCATGACGCGCGCAAACCAGGATGGCGTGCGAGTGCTCTTTAGCAACCCTGAAGCGCCCGAGGCGGTCGTCAAACGAGCGGCGGCGGCACTGGGGTGTCGAGTGGAGGTGGTCGACCCGCTCGCGTCTGCGTGGGACACCAACCTGCTGGACGTGGCGCGGCGAATCGCCGCCGCGCTGGCGTCGGAAAGGGCCAAATGAGCGGCGGTATCGGAGACAGACAGGCGGCTGGCGGCCCGGTGCTGTCGTTTGCAGGCGTCTGCTTCGCCTACGGAACGAGCGAGGCGCTGCACAACGTCACCTTCGACGTGCCGGAGCGGTCGCTGGTGGCGGTGGTGGGTCCCAACGGCGGTGGCAAAACGACGCTGCTCCGCTTGATCCTCGGATTGGAGCGCCCCCTGTACGGGGCGGTGCGGGTGTTCGGCCGGGCGCCGGAGTCCGCGCGGCGGCGGGTGGGCTATGTGCCACAGGTGCTGGCCTACGACACGCATTTTCCGGTTAATGTCAATGATGTGGTGCTCATGGGGACGCTTGGGGGCGGACTCGCCGGAGCGTATGGCCGGCCTGAACGGCAGGCCGCTGCGGCGGCCCTCGATCGGGTCGGGCTTGCGGGCCTGGAGCGCCGCCCGTTTGCCGAGCTTTCGGGGGGCGAGCGGCAGCGGACCCTGATTGCGCAGGCGCTGGCCGGCGGACCCCAGTTGC
>JBAXWO010000686.1:0-1986 GCA_037128375.1 bacterium | reverse complement strand
CCATGACCTTGGCCAGGTCGCCGCCGTTCAGGTCGCCGCCCGTTGTGCGGCATCCGGAGAAATCGAGCCCTTCAACATGCACCATCTGCTGCACCACCGGCACAAGCCACCCGTCGCCGATGGCGTCCTGGATCTCGTAATCGAACGCCACGGTTTCATAAACCTGCCCAAGCGCCTCCTCATCGGCCCGATCCGGCGTGGCTGTCACGCCCAGCAACTTGATATCCGGGTTCTGGTCCATGTACCAGGAGAGCACCTTGCGCCATTGCGGGCTTACGGAATGGTGCGACTCATCGCAAACGATCACTCCGAACAGGCGCGGGTCGAAGCGCGTCATCCGGCCACCACCGTCGCCGCCTGAGGATTGGGTCTGTACGGTGGAAACCACCACCCGGGGCCCGCCAAACATGCAGGACATATCCGCCCTGTGTTCGCCCATTTCCACGTCCACCCGCCAGCCAGTAATCGTGGCGATCTTCTCCTTGGCCTGCCATACCAACTCATTCCGGTGGGCGAGCACCAGGGCGCGGCGCGGGAAAGCGCGCCGGATGATCTCCGCAAAGGTCACGGTCTTGCCTGCCCCGGTGGGGAGTACCAGGAGTGTTGACCGGTGATCCTTCCATTCCGCCTCGATGGTCCGGACGGCCTCAACCTGATACGGACGTAATCTCAACGAGACCCCCGGTGCCCAAACCGCCGCGCCTGCCACGTTTCGCCTCGATCCGTGACGACCAACTCCGCGCGCCCGCCCCGCCCGTACCACTCACACGGCCGCTTGGCCAACTTCCCATGATAGACACTCGCCACAACCTTCCGCCCGCCGCACATCGGGCACCCGGCGTGCGTCACACGCCGGGTTTCGATATCCATGAGGCACGCCGCCGGCATTGCCGTCTGTGTTCGCTTAATCACTTCAACTCCCTGGGTACGGTGTTTTCGTAACGATACTTGCCGAGCACACCCCTGTGCCCACACCCGCGGCACTGGTCAGACAACTGACCCTGGCACCACGGACACACGGCGTAGGGGGTCGTGGCCTTGATTCCGTCGTAAGCGGTTTCCAGAGCCGCAAAGACACTGTTGAAGTTGACGTCCCCGAAGAGGACATCCTCGCTGGCCTCCGCGCGCTTCAGCGCGCTTTTGACGTTGGTCAACTGCGTCAACAACGCCTGGACCTCGGTCGCCCGGTCGAACAATCCCCGCAGATGCACCGGAATCGGCTTATCAACCGCGTCAACCCGTCCGGCAACGGGCACCCGCTCACCCGCCGGTTTTGCCCTGGCCGGTGGCGAATCGCCCTCTTCGCCGTCTCCCTGGGGCGGCGAATCGCCCCCCTCAACCTCCCACGGGGGCCGGATTCGGCGCGCGGGGTACTCTTTTCCGTCTTTTCCGGTCACCCTGTCAGGGCGCGGCAGGTTGTTAACATTAACAACCTGACACACCCTCCCGTGGGTGCAGCCAATGTGCAACGCGATTGCCGTTTGCGACAACGACGGCTTCAATTCCACGGCCATTCTGATGGCCTTCTCGATATCGCCCTTCTGCCGCCGCAATCCATGCTCCTTATTCGCCGCACAACTGGCCCAAATGGCGTCCTCTCGTGTCCCCTTATGGACATTGCACCGGATGCTTCGTTTGCCCGCCGCCAGGTGCGCCTCCAGTCTGTGGTAGCCGTCGGCGCACCACACGTCGGTCCCATCCCCGTAAACCTCGATCGGAGGCAGCCGCGTGCCCCCCTTGATCACCTCCGCCAGATCGGTCACATACTGTTTATCGATGGTTTCACGGCTTTGTGTGCCGCCATCAATCCGGATCGACTCAACCAGTAATTCCTGCATGTAATAAGGTCCGCGCAGATTACGCGCTGCGGTGCCGCGTTGTTTCTTGTGATTAACCGTTCCGCTTTTCGTAGGCCGCCTTGCACGCCTGCCGCTCCGCCTCGCGGTCCGGCACGTTCACCTCGGCGATGTACCAGTCCATCGGCGC
>JBAXWO010000685.1:0-1989 GCA_037128375.1 bacterium | reverse complement strand
CTGGGGTTGTCCATCGTGGCGGATTTCGTACCATTGTCCCGGAAACCCCTCCATGACGGCGGAATTGTCGGAATAGGCAAGCAGCGTGCCCTGGGGATGTCGTCGGTGCGTGTTACGGATCATGTCAAAGAGGCTGGTGTCACGGGGGGACCCGTCGATGATCCAGTCCGACCGGAATATCTTATGGCGGCAGTGTTCGGAGTTGACCTGGCCGAACATGACGAGTTCCACGTCGGTGGGATTCCGGTTCAGGCCGCGATAAACGTCGTACAGGTAAGAGATTTCCTCGTCGGAAAGGGCCAGTCCGAGCGATCCATTTGCCAGCCGGAGCGCTTCGAGACCGCCGGTGATCACATCGATGATGATGAGCGGGGCGGGGGGGACATGGCGAAAGAGGTCGGACAAGTCGGCGTACACGCCCTCGGTCATGCGGTCATGAATGAGATGCAGGGCGGGTTGGATGGCGGAGCAGGGAACGGTCAGCGCATCAGCGGTCGTGAAACGGAAGAAGATACCGCGTTCCACGCGTTGGACGGATTCCAGGCCGCAGTTATGAAAGATATCGGTGGCCTTGGACGACCAGGGCGAAAGCGTTGCCTTGCGAGGTGTAACGAATAGGCCGTCGGTGACGACGGGCGCTATCCGGCAATCAGTATCCAGGAGGGAAAAGACGCGGGGCCACAGCTCGGAGAGAAAGGATGGCGCCGTTTCGACTACAAAGATCGAGGCGGCTTCCATATTAACGACGCCCGCCTCCGGGGCTTCTGCGTTAACTTGTTTAAGAAGCGCATTGAGGCGGAAGTTGGAAAAGGCGGGTCCGCCTCGAAATACATGCAGGGATGAAGTGGTCATGGGACTGTGGGCTCCTTCGGGGGACCTTAGGGAGTGGGCATATCCGTGGAGGTTTTAGGTTTTCGATTTGTAATCAGTGGCCTGGGCTGGTGGTTGAAAACTCTGGAGTGGGGCGCCACGGAGTGGGTCAACCACACGTTGCCGCCGATTTCCGAGCCGGCGCCGATGGTGGTGTCGCCGCCGAGAATGGTGGCGCCGGCGTAAATGGTGACATCATCTTCCACGTTCGGATGGCGTTTGACGCCTTTGATCGGATTCCCATCCTTGTCCTTCGGGAAACTTACGGCCCCCAGGGTCACGCCCTGGTACAATTTTACCCGCTTGCCGAGGATGGCGGTTTCGCCGATCACGACGCCGGTTCCATGGTCAATGAAGAAACCAGGGCCGATGGTGGCCCCGGGATGAATATCGATTCCCGTTTGGGTATGGGCGTGTTCCGTCATGATGCGCGGAATCAGGGGTACGTTTTTCGAGTAGAGTTCGTGGGCAATCCGGTGGATGATGATGGCTTGGAGCCCGGGATAGCTCATGACCACTTCCATGATGGAGCGGGCTGCGGGGTCGCCCTCATAGGCTGCGACGATATCCTGCTGCAGTGTCTTCTTGATCTCGGGTAGGCTTTCGATGAGGTGCGCGACCGCGTCGACGGCATGCTTCCGGCATTCGCCGCATTCCTTACACTTGTCGAACTCGCATTGATACCTGAACGCGCGCTCGATTTGTTCGGTCAGCACATCGGCAATCGTTTGCAAACGTTCCTCGATGAAGGACTTGACGTGGTCGGGCGGCACGGGGTCATGCCCATGGCAGCCGGGAAAAAGGATGGCAATAAGATCGTCAAGGACCGTGTGAATCGCCCGGCGTCCGGCCAGGTGGAACCCTTTGACGGTATTGGCTGTAAAAACGCAAGAGTCACATGAACTTAACGCCAAGGCTACCCGGCGCACATCGACGGTCTTTTCAGATTTATTTTCCATAACGGACTCTTCTCCCAGTACGCCTGAGACGCCTCAAGCGCGCGTGATTTTTACAAGAACGCGTTCCGCTCCAAGATTCCACAAGCCGGCCCGTATGAGCGAACGACTGATGGGATTGTCCGCCAGGGGGATCAGACTGGAGACGCGAATATTCTCTTTC
>JBAXWO010000684.1:0-1992 GCA_037128375.1 bacterium | reverse complement strand
TCCGCTGGTACAGAAAGGCGGCGGAACAGGGCGTTGCCGAAGCGCACAACAACCTGGGAGTTTGCTATAGGCAAGGAATCGGAGTTGTCCAGGACGACGCACAGGCCTGTGTCCATTATCTGATTGCCAATGCGTTGAGCGGCATAGATCAAGCACAGAACAATCTCCAAATCATCCGCGCCCGCCTCTCCGGGGCGCAATATGCGGCGGCGCAGCAGGCGGCGACCCAGTGGGTTGAAAAGTTTCGCGCGGGTGCTGGGCAGACCCCGGATGCGGCTATTCCAAAAACTGCTCCGACGCCCTCTGACACGGTGAAGGCAACCGGTTCCGGATTTGTTATCAGCACGGACGGATATTTTCTCACTTGCGCCCACGTCATCGAAGGCGGGCGCGAGATCAAGGTGCGGATCGGCGACAAGACCCACCCGGCCAAAGTCGTCCGCGCCGACAGTCGAAGCGACGTGGCCTTGCTCAAACTGGAGGGTGAGAACTTCACCCCCCTGGCCCTAGCCCAGTCCATTCCCGAAATGGGCGACAAGGTCTTCACGATTGGATACCCGAACCCCGGCATTCAGGGCGGCGCAGCCAAATACACAGATGGCGCCGTCAGCGCCCTTTCGGGCCTTCAGGACGATGTCCGCACCATGCAGATTACGGCCTCGGTCCAGGGGGGCAACTCCGGTGGCGTTTTGGCGGACGCAGCCGGCAATGCCATCGGTCTGGTCGTGGCCCAGATCAACGCCATAGCGGTCTTCGAGTACACCGGTTCGATCCCTCAGAACGTCAACTTCGCGGTGAAGATCAACTACGCCCTGCCGCTGATCCAAACCGTTCCCAATCTGGCCCGCCGCCTTCCCCAGCCGGCGCAGCCTGCAGCGAACGTCAGCCCAATCAAGGCGGTGGAGGCCGCAACCGGACTTGTGATCGTGAATGAGTGAGTGATGGATCTGGGAACGTCCGCACCCCGGACGCCACCGCCGCCCTCCACAGCCCCCGCGTGAAGCGTTGCGTGCGCCCCTGGCACACAACCCACCAAGTGTTGCACTGGCTGGTCGTGCGCGGCTGACTTATAGATAACCACTACCGAGGTTGACAGTCCGATGACACAAGACAATGAACCGCCAATGCGGGCGATTGGTACGATATGAAACTCCAGTACCTAGGCGACGCCAAGGATAGCTTCAAGTGGGATTACATCGACCACTTGGCGAAAGAACTGGCCTTCCCGACGCTCGCCATATTCCCGATGCTGACACCCAATGACGGTGGCGGGCACGGTGGAATGCCGCCGGAGGCCTTCCCAAGCGGCAAGAAGATGTGGGAATTCTGTCACGAACTGCGACGGACTGGTACGATTGAAAGGCTTCGAGACCTGCCAAAACATACGGAAGCCGCCTATGCCGTCATCCTGCACAAACCCCACGTCTATTTCAAAAACCAGAACCGTAACGTCTACTTCACTGGACTCGCCACTGCTTCACGCCTCCTAGTGTTCGCAGATCCAGACAACGGCTTTGCGCCGGAGGTGCACGTCAACGAGAAGCACATCCGTTACGACGAGGTGGTCAACCTGCTGGAAAAGACATCGGGCGACTCCGTCGTTACGGTCTTCCAGCATTTCAGGCACAAGGGGTTCCAAGTCGACTTTGACCAGATCAAGAAACGCCTACGCCTCGATGGACGCCCTACTGCGGCGATCTATGCGACGGCAATTTACTGGAATGGTCACCTGATGTTCGTGACCGTGGGGAAGTCCGCCGAGGTCATCGATGGCGTGGCGACTGCCAACCGCAGGTATGCCGAAAAACGGTACCCCGCCGTGCGGGCGATTCAATGATGGTCATAATACGCCGAACTGCGGCGGGCCGCAAGGGACGGGCCTTGCTTCCCCATCCCAATCTTGCCAATCCTGTAATCCTGTCTGAAATTGCGTGGCTGACGGACATGCATGTTTGACAGGATTACACGATTCACATGATTGGAGAGAGGAGA
>JBAXWO010000683.1:0-1994 GCA_037128375.1 bacterium | reverse complement strand
GGAGACCGGTTTCAGCAACGTCCTGCCCACCGGCGCCGGCCTGTTCGGGTTCTCCTCCCTGGAGCAAGCCCGGAGTGCGATCGAGGCCATCAATGCCGACTACCCCGCCCATTGCCAGGCCGCGCGGCGCATCGCCCTGGAGCATTTCGAATCCGCCGTGGTAGGCCGCAAGATGCTGGCCGACCTCGGCCTGACCTGAGCAGGAAGCGACAGCATGCCCAAACACCTGATCTTCAACGCGGATGATTTCGGCGCCTCCGCCGGCGTGAACCGCGGCATCATCGAATGCCACACCCGTGGCGTCGTGACCAGCACCAGCCTGATGGTTACCGGGCGGGCGGTGGACGAAGCCGTGGCCCTGAGCCGGGAGTACCCCACCCTCTCGATCGGCCTGCACTGGGACGTGTGGGGCGAGGACGAGCGCGAGTTCGACCTTTCGAACCAGCAGGCCGTCCGGGATGAATTTTCGCGCCAGCTTGAAGAATTCCAGCGGCGCATGGGCCGCCTGCCAACCCATGTGGACTCACACCGCCACGCCCATTTCGATCAGCACATCAGCGAGCTCTTCCGCGAACTTGCGGCGCCCCTTGGCGTTCCCCTGCGGGGGGATGGCCGGGTGATCTTTGTCGGCGGGTTTTACGCCCAGTGGGAATGGCAGGTGACCAACCTGGAATACGTCAGCGTTCCCTTCCTGCAGCGCATGCTCCGGGAGGAGGTCCGCGAGGATTGGACGGAGTTCTCCTGTCACCCCGGGTTCGTAACGCCTGACTACCAGGCGGTCTACCTGGCCGAGCGCGAGGAGGAGATCCGCACCCTGACCGACGCCCGCCTTCGCGCCACCCTGAACGAACTCGGGATCCACCTGGCAGGCTACCGCGACTATCGCGACGGCATCACCGCCGAACTTTGACCGTCTCCGGACCGAGGCTCAAACGGCGGGTTTAAATCGGAGCGAGTCACCCATCGGTAAGGGGGGACTCCATTGTCTACTGACCAGATTCTACCCATCCGGAAACATGCCGCCAAAGGTGATAGGTCCAGGAGGTCGTGATGTAGTCGGAGTAGAGTCGCCCACTGAGAAGCCAAACCCCGGTGCGAGCGAGGTGGTACAGGACAAGGGCAGTGCCCGCAGCATATGCGACCCGCGTGGAGTACATGAATCTGTAGTAATTAAGGCGTCTCCCGATCATAAGTTCGACCGCAGCCGTCGGCACAGCGACGAGGAAGATCAGGAAGAGCGGAAACACGAAGGCGTTATGGACGGCGGCAGAGGCAAGCCGCCCATGCGCCAAGTCGCAAAATGCATGCGTCAGCCCACAGGCCGGGCACGGAAGGCCCACGATGCCGTGCAACATGCAAACGACGGGACCTCGGTCAACATATGGCGCATAAACCCACGAGGCGGCCAGTACCCCTGCCGAGAGCAGGATGACCAGACGCCGGTTGCAAACGAACGCGTCGTTGCCGAGGAACCGCATCTCACGCCCTATTCTCGTACAGCTCGTTCACGTGACCCTGTAGGATCATCGCGGCCACCATCGGGAAGAAGATCCCTAGAATCACCAGCATGGTGGACTTGTCCTTCAGGTCCGGCTTGCCGACCAGAACGCCTAGGGGTGCGAGTGTTGTGCCAGCAAGGTAGTAGTAGTAGATGTTCACAGGGGCGCAGCATCCCGAGAGGACAGCGGCGACGGGAGAGATCGCCGTGCGACCAGCGACGGCGTTCAGCACGTCCGCCATCTTGATGTTCCAGTAGATCAGGTACAATCCGCACGTGATGAATCCCAATATGAGGACAAGTATGGGCTCGTTCTTGAAAACCGGAATGTTCCGTCTTGGCGCTGCAGGCGGGACCGGCGGCGGCGGCACGGCTTTCGGTTGCGTGAGGGAACTCGTTACGAGCGGTGTTAGTCTTCTTGGGATTTTGATCGTCTTCCCGCATTGCGGACAGTCCACCGTCAATCCTGCGCCCGATTCTTCAACCGTCAATGGAC
>JBAXWO010000682.1:0-1999 GCA_037128375.1 bacterium | reverse complement strand
AGACGGTTCAAGCTGACACCAGCTTCAGCGGCCTCTACGGCGAGTTCACGGTGCACATTAGGAGGGACGCGCACCATGAATTTCCCGCTGAACGACCGACTGGCCAACGGCTCTGGGATTGGCTCTCGTTGTGTATTCATATCCTCAACAACATCAGCCACTACAGAGCGAACCCCCCGAAGCGCAGCTTCGGGTGCTGAGGCCAGCCAGCTCAATCCCGGAAACTCGGCACAAAGCCCGACGTACTCTTTGTCTTCTTCCGACCACGTGACGCGGTAGGTATAGTGATCATGCGGAATGGTTTTCATATTCCCACCTCTCTATTGCCTTCAATACTTGCCTGACCTGGTAAACCTTCGCTTTCCCTTTGTCGTCCTGAATGTTTACCCTAGGATCTCCGAGCCATGGCGTCCTGTAGATCCGATGACTGGTTCCTTTTTGCCTTGGTTGTCCGAAATACTTCTCGCATACCCGGCACAAATCAGCAAAGCGAACCCCTTTGGGGTTGTCTCGCATCTCTGAAATTGTGTCGTCAACCGAGCTCATGTGAACATAGTATCATTATTGATATCATCATCAATCATTTTCTTATGCCAACGTTGCTCTTGACCCGGCGGCGAGCGTGCGAGCCGTCGCCGTCGAAGAACTGGTTCGCGGATTATTTTGCGGCTTCAATCAGTTGCATGTCAGACTTAAGCAACCGGTTGACAACAGCCGAAATGTCAGAGCGTCGGCTGGAGGCGATTTTTTCCACAAAACTCAACACATCCGAGTCGAGGTAGACGGGCAGGTTCATTTTTACGTCCGGCCGAAAGAATTTGCCACGCACTCCCTTTGAAAAGTCATATTCCTTTTTCATATCATTTCTCCATGTACTGACTGATTTCACGTTTGACAGCCTTGCGAGACGAAATAATCCTGATGCAGGCATTTGATTCGCCGCTTTCCCGGTAAGTGTGGTGAACCACCAAAACTCCACCACTGGCCGAAAGGCCTATTGTCACCCATCGGTCTTCGGTTTTGCTGTGCTCCTCATCAAACACCGTGATGGCCCTTGGGTCACGGAAAACATGCGTCGCTTGCTCGAATCGCACACCATGATTTTTCCGATTAAGCCGATCTTTTACGGGATCCCATTCGAAATCGTAATTCATCTGGCTGCCCCTCTAATGTTCATATAACTGGCATTGTACGCCAAATGGCGATGAAATCAATCTGATGTCTTAAATCGTTTTGCGCGAACGTTCACCTTGCCGGTTTCGGCGACCCGTCCACGGGTTGACGAATACCGTCCGAGGTGCTGTTCGCATTGATACTCCGGGTGACGGGGTCAGACCGGAAATAACAATTACGCAGTCTCATCCCTCCGGTCTGACCCCGTCGTCGACGGCCGGCTATTGTAGCCCGCGGCGGCCCGACGCGGGTCTGGGTCGCCAATAAAGACGCAACCCCCACCCCGCTGCCCGCGGCGACTGTTCCCGGTCGCAACAGGTTGCCTACCCAGGCACCTCCCGTCATGAAACGGCGGCGCGGAGTTCCTTGAGCATGGCCCGGATTCCCAGCGTGTTGGGGCACTTCGTCTCGCATGCGCCGCATTCATCGCACCGGCTGGCGCTTTGCTCTTCCGGAATCCCCTGAAGCCCGCTTTGAGGCCAGCCTGCCAGACCGAAACACTTCCAGTTCCGGTAGATCTCCATGTGCCGCGGAATATCGACGCCTTGCGGACACGGCAGGCAATAACGGCACGTCGTGCAGAAGCGCTCCCCCAACGTCGCCCGCAGCCGGTCCAGGCCTTCGCACATCGCACCGAAATCGGCCGAACCGGGTTCGAAGTCCTTGACCGTCCTGACGTTCTGATCGAGTTGCTCCATCCGGTTCATGCCGGAACAGGCCGTGCTGACATCCGGATTCGAGAGGACAAACCTCAACGCCATCTCGGTGGTGGGCAGATCCATCTTCAACGCTTCCTTGATCCTGTCCGATTCGAAGGCCAGCATTC